>NZ_JBKEVB010000005.1:0-238167 GCF_056356875.1 Bifidobacterium sp. LH_426 | reverse complement strand
GTTCGCACAAAAACCCCGACCCCCATCAAACCCCCTCGGGTACTCGAAAACGAGCGGGAATCGGACTGGCAATCATTGACTATAAAGAAGTAAGTAGTACAACACACTCTTGAGTTCTCAAACCACCACCACGCGCCGAACACCCCGGAAACCAACCAACAGCAGACAACCGGACCGCTCAGCGGCAGCGAATGAATAACCTACACCACACCGACCAACACCGCAAACCCACACCACAAAACACACCCAAAAACCCCGGAAACACAAGCATCCACCGGCGTGTCGCAACACACACGAAACACCACCCCAACAACCCCCTCAGCCCGCCGAAGACGGGCAGCCCCCCCACAGGGAGAGCAGACACCGTTATCTCTTCCCCGCGCGATTGCAGAGGGCCGGGCGACGGACGCATGCCGCATCGCGCCGCCCGGTTCCCATACCCCGGACCACTCAGCGCCCGTAGAACAGACGGTCGGTGACCTCCCTGGCCTTGCGCATGACGGCGAGCAGGTCGTTCTCGAAATGCTGCCCGCGGTTCGCGTCGTAGCCGAGGTAGACGGCGATGCCGCCGAGCGAATACATGTCGTCGGGCAGGATGTCGGCCTGGTTGACGCGTCCGGACCACAGGTAGTTGCCGTTGCGCGCCGCCGTGCACATCGTCCACGCGTGGCGCAGGGTCGCGGCGTCGCCCGCGTCGATGAGCTTGCGGCGTTCGAGCACGTCGAGGGCCGCCAGGGTGCCGCCAACGCGCAGCTCTTTGATGTCGCCGGCGTGACGCAGCTGCATGAGCTGCACGGTCCATTCCACGTCGGATAGGCCGCCTTTGCCGAGTTTGAGGTGGCGGTCGCGGCGCACGTTGCGCGGCAGTCGTTCCGCCTCCATGCGCGCCTTGAGTTTGCGGATGTCGCCGATTTCGGCGTCGGTCAGGTCGACGTGCGGGTAGCGCAGCGGG
The DNA here is from genome assembly GCF_056356875.1 of Bifidobacterium sp. LH_426. Classification (NCBI taxonomy): domain Bacteria; kingdom Bacillati; phylum Actinomycetota; class Actinomycetes; order Bifidobacteriales; family Bifidobacteriaceae; genus Bifidobacterium; species Bifidobacterium sp. LH_426. The sequence goes on along the minus strand of NZ_JBKEVB010000005.1, from coordinate 237,215 downwards.
TCGGCGAGATTGGTGAGGAAGTCGCGTGCGAGCGCCTCGTCGCCGGCCGCGTACCGGGCGCGCAGCAGCGCCTGCCGTTCCCACGTGCTCGACCAGGAACGGTAGTACTCCTCGCAGGAGGCGTAGGAGCGCACGAGCGGCCCGTTCTTGCCTTCCGGCCGCAGATCCAGGTCGAGTTCGATCTTCGGTTCCAGCGTGGTCGGCCCTTGCAGGATGGCGCGCAGGTCTTCGACGACCTTGCGGGCGAACAGGTTCGCCGTGCGCTCGTCGACGCCGTCGCCGGGACGGTAGATGATGATCGCGTCCGCGTCGGAGCTGAAGTTCACCTCACGTCCGCCGTAGCGGCCCATGCCGATGACGGCGAGCGCGGCAGGCGCCGCGGCGGCCCCACCGGCATCGGCGCCGCCGTCCGCCCCGAATTCGCGCATCCGGTTGTTGACCGCCCAGGTGAGCGCCGCGTCGATGATCGCGTCATACACGTCGGTCATGCCTTCCAATGACGCGGCGTCGTCCATCACGCCGCTCATCCAGGCGAGGCCGATGCGTTCGATCTCGTGCCGGCGCATGGCGCGCATCGATGTGGCGAAGTCGTTGATGTCGCCCGCGTTGCGTTCCAGCGAGGAGCGGCATTGCACGTCGAGGCTGTCGCGTGTGCGCGCCTTGAGTCGTTCGTCGTTGCCGAGCCAGGTGACCGATTCGACGGACTTGTTGAGCGCGTCGCCGAGGAAACGCGAATTGGACAGCACGTGGCACAGGCGCTGTGCGGCGGATGTGGAGTCGCGCAGGAAGCCGAGGTATTCGCTTTCGGTGCCGAAATGCTCTTCGAGTTTGCGCCAGTTGAGCAGGCCCATGTCCGGGTTCTGGCCTTGGCCGAGCCATTCGAGCACGGCGGGCAGGATGATGCGGTTGATCTTGGCGGCGCGCCCGAGGCCGTTGGTGAGGGCGACGACGTGGCGCATGGCGGCGTCCGGATCGCCGAATCCGATGGAGCTGAAGCGTTCGCGGGCCGCATCCTGGCTCAGGTCGATCTGGTCGTCCTCCAGTTGCGCGGAGACGGGCAGCATCGGCCGGTAGTAGATGTCGAGGTGGAGGTGGCGCACTTCGCGGCGCGTCTCGTCGTAGCGTTCGACGAGTTCCTCCGGGTGGAGGCGGAAGGCGCGCGCCACGCGGCGCAGCTCCTGGTTCTGGTTCAGCGCGTCCACGTCCACGTCGCGTTTGCGTTCGAGCCCGCCGAGGTTCGCCCCCGCGCCCAGGTCGGGGAACAGGTGGGTGCGTTTCAACGCCCACATCTGCTGACGGTGTTCGAGCACGCGTTCGAACCGGTAGTCGGCGGACATCCGCGCGGCCTGTTTGCGCGACACGTAGCCGCCTTCGGCGAGACGCGCCAACGATTCGAGCGTGGAGCGGGTGCGCAGCGTCTCGTCGGTGCGCCCGTGGACGAGCTGGAGCATCTGCACGGTGAATTCGACGTCGCGCAGACCGCCTTTACCGAGTTTGATCTCGCGGTCCTTGAGCGGCGCGGGGATGAGGTCTTCGACGCGCTTGCGCATCTTCTGGCAGTCGTAGACGAAGTTGTCGCGTTTGGCGGCGGACCAGACGAACGGTCGGGTCATGTCCATGTAGGCGCGTCCGAGCTCCGGGTCGCCGGCGACGGGCCGGGCCTTCAGGAGCGCCTGGAACTCCCAGTTCTCCGCCCACTGCTCGTAGTAGCCCTGATGCGAGTCGATGGTGCGCACCAGCGGGCCGTCCTTGCCTTCGGGCCTCAGCCCTCCGTCGATCTGCCACAGGGTCGGTTCGGCGACGCCCATGATCACGGACTGGCATACGCGTTGCAGGGTGGTGGCCATCTTCGTGCCGATGCGGATGAGCTCCTGGCGTCCGATCTCCTTGTCGGCGGGTTCGACCGCGTAGATGAGGTCCACGTCGGACACGTAGTTGAGTTCCTGGGCGCCGAGCTTGCCCATGCCGATGATGACGAACCGTACGTGTTCGCTGCCGGGCACTTCGTGGCGGGCGATGGCGAGCGCGCCTTCGAGCGCCGCGTCGGCCAAATCGGACAGTTCGCGGCTGATGGTCGGCTGGATGGCGCACGGGTCGGCGGCGGTGGCGTCCTGCGCCATGATGGCGGCGAGCTGGCGGCGGTAGGTGCCGCGCAACGCGGTGGCGGATTCGGCGAGCGGAAGCGTGGCGGCGGGCGCGGCCGTCTCGTCCGGATCGGCGCCGACGGCCTTGAGGATGTGCGCGCGTCGTTGCGCGTGGTCGTACAGGTGGCTGTCGCAGCTGTCCTTGGATGCGGCTTCGACGAGTTCGGGACGGAAGCGCATGAGCTTGCCGAGCGCGTCGGATACGCCGAGCACGGTGACGAGCCGTTCGAACGCCGGCTGGTCGGGCACCATCTCCTCGAAGTCGCGTCCCTGGCTCTGCACGGCGTTGGTGATGCCGACAAGGTTGGCGAGGGCCGCGTCCGGGTCGCATGCCTCGGCGAGCGCCTTGAGGATGAACCGCAGCCGATCGTCCGGCACCCCGTCGGCTTTGAGACGGTCGAACTGCCCGCGCGCGTCGTCGAGGTTCTGCAGGCCCGCGCGGATCAGATCCATCGCGGAGGGGCGGAATGCGTCATTTGCGTTCATACCTAGCTAATGTACACCGCGCCCTGCGTTAGACTGGGACGCGGTCGCAATCGTTTCGCGGCGGGGCCTCTCACGGCGGCCGGCGCCGCATGTCGGACGCCGCGCCGCGCACGCGTGCCGCGGACGGTCCGGAAAGGGTATGGTCATGAACGCTGTTGATATCGCGGGCGTCGTCGCCTCGTGCGTGGTCGGCGTGCCGATAGGCGTGTTCTTCGGTCTGGTTCCGTTCAGGAAGGACGAGCTCACCGAGGAGCAGAACAAGGCCTCGCAGGTGCTCGGCGTGGTCGGCGTGGGTCTGATCGTCGTGCTGATCTTCATGAAGCAGGACGCCGCCTCCTGGGCGGCGACGTTCGCGATGCTGGCGGGCTTCGCCATCGGCAAGATTCCGCCGTTGCACGCGTGGGCGCTCCGTCGTTTCCCGTGGCTGCAGCCGAGGAAGGCTCCGGTAAAGCGCGGCGGGGGAACGGCGGAAAGGCGTCGAAGAAGCGGAAGTGACGCCCGTTCCCCGCATCGCGGATGACGGAAGGCGGTGGATTCCCGACATGGGATTCCACCGCCTTCCGTCGATTCGGGACCGGCTCGGCGGTGATTCGGCGCCGCTCCCGGACCACAGGATCACCGCCGAATCGCCGTCACTCCTCCGTCTTGGTGAACAGGGGACGCACGTTGCGCCAGATGCGGCGCGTGGTGGCGGGACGGTTCATCGTGTACAGGTGCACGCCGTCGACGCCGTGGGCGACGAGGTCGGTGATCTGCGCGGACGCGTAGTTGATGCCCGCCTCACGCAACGTGGGCACGTCGTTCCCCCACCGCTCGAGCAGCGCCTCGACGGCGGGCGGCACGACCGTGTTGTTCTTCGCGGCCATGGAACGCAGCGACTTCGCGCCGTTGATCGGCATGATGCCCGCCTCGATCGGCACATCGATGCCGGCGGCGCGCGCCTTGTCGAGGAAACGGTAGAAGTCCTCGTTGTCGTAGAACAGCTGGGAGATGAGACGCGTGGCGCCGGCGTCGACCTTGGCCTTGAGATAGTCGATGTCCTGGTCGAGCGAGGCGGCCTGGTAGTGGCCTTCCGGATAGCAGGCGCCGAACACCTTGAGATCCGGCTTGCGGGCGCGGATGTAGCGCACCAGGTCGATGGCGTGCTCGAAGACGCCGACTGGGGTCTCCCCTTCGATGTAGTCGCCACGCAGGGCGAGCACGGCGTCGACGCCGGCGTGCTCGAACATCTCCAACGCCTCGTCGACCTTCGCCTCGTCGGAGTAGAGGGCGGTCAGATGGGCGACCGTGGGGATGCGGTACTCCTTGCGGATCGTGTTGGCGATGCGCGCGGTGGCGGTGCGGTCGGCGTGCGTGCCGTGGCCGTAGGTCACCGAGATGAAGTCCGGGTGCATGCCCTGCAGGCCGTCGAGCGTGTCGTAGATGGTGCCGACGGGCGCGTCCCGCTTCGGCGGGAACACTTCCAGCGAGAACATCGGCTGATGCATGATTGAAACCTTCCTTCGCGAGTGAGGCTCCCTCTTGGGGAGGGAGCCTCACTCATCTCATTGCGTTGCCGCTGACGCGATCACTTGGCGAGCTGGGCGCGCACGGCCTTGGCGGCGGCGACGAGGTGCTCGAGGCTCGGCCAGGTCTCCGCGTTGCCGCGGGTCTTCAGACCGCAGTCCGGGTTGATCCAGACCTTCTCGACGTCCATCTTCTTGAGGATCTCGCCGATGCGCTCCTCGATCTCCTGCTCGGAGGGGATGCGCGGGGAGTGGATGTCGTAGACGCCCGGGCCGGCCTCGGTCTCGAAGTTGGCCTCGTGGATGGCGTCGAGCACGACGAGGTCGCCGCGGGACGCCTCGAAGGAGATCACGTCGGCGTCCATCGCGTCGATATCGCGGATGATGTCGTTGAACTCGGAGTAGCACATGTGCGTGTGGATCTGCGTGGTCGGCTTGACGCCGGAGTGCACGAGACGGAACGCGGGCACGGCCCAGTCGAGGTACTTGGAGTGCCAGTCGGTCTTCCTCAGCGGCAGCTTCTCGCGCAGCGCGGCCTCGTCGATCTGGATGACCTTGATGCCGGCGGCCTCCAGGTCGAGCACCTCGTCACGGATGGCGAGGGCGAGCTGCTGGGTCTGCTGCTCGTGGGTGATGTCCTCGCGCGGCCAGGACCAGTTGAGGATGGTGACCGGGCCGGTGAGCATGCCCTTCATGACGTGGTTCGTGCGGCTCTGCGCGTACGAGGACCATGCGACGGTGATCGGCTTGGCGCGGGAGACGTCGCCCCACACGATCGGGGGCTTGACGCAGCGGGTGCCGTAGGACTGGACCCACGCGTTCTTGGTGAACAGGAAGCCGTTGAGGTTCTGGCCGAAGTACTCGACCATGTCGTTGCGCTCGAACTCGCCGTGGACGAGCACGTCGAGGCCAATCTCCTCCTGGTGCTTGATGCACGCGTCGATCTGGCCCTTGATGAACTCGTCGTACGCTTCCTTGGTGATCTCGCCCTTGCGGAACTTCGCACGCTCGGCGCGCACCTCGCGCGTCTGCGGGAAGGAGCCGATCGTCGTGGTGGGCAGCAGCGGCAGGCCGAGGGCCTCGCGCTGCAGCTTCTGACGCTCGGCGCGGGCCGGCTGGCGCGTGTAGTCGGCGTCGGTGAGGGCGGCGATGCGCTCGGCGACCTTCGGGTCGGCGGCCACGCGGGTGCCGTCGAACAGCTCCTGGTTGGCGGCGAGCGCCGGATCGGCCTTGCGGGCCTCGTCGTCGGCGTCGGCGAGCGTGGCGATCTCCTTGAGCTCGCCGAGCTTCTCGACGGCGAACGCGAAGTGCTTGAGCACGGCCGGGTCGAGGGCGGTCTCGCCTTCGGTGCTGAACGGCACGTGCAGCAGGGAGCTGGCGGTGGAGACGGCGACGTTCGGCGTGACCTGCTTGAGGGCGTCGACGAGGCCGAGGCTCACGGCGTAGTCGTTGCGCCAGATGTTGCGGCCGTTGACGACGCCGGCGAAGATCGTGGTGCCCTCGGCGACGCCGTGCTTGGAGACGGCGGCGAGGTTCTCGTCCTTGCCTTCGTTGAGGTCGAGGCCGATGCCGTCAAAGCCGAGCAGGTTGACGGTCTCGTACACGTCGGCGATGTGGCCGAAGTACGTGTTGAGCAGCACCTTGATCTTGCCGTCGCGGGCGGGCAGGATCTTCGCGTAGAGGCTCTTGAACAGCTCCACGTCGCCCGGCTGCTTGTCGAGCACGAGGAACGGCTCGTCGATCTGGATCCACTTGGCGCCGAGCTCGTTGAACTTGGCGAGCGCTTCGGCGTACACGGTGGCGACCGCGTTCACGAGGCCCTTGTCGAAGGCGAGCTCCTGGGCGTCGTCGTCGCGGGCGAGCTTGAGGAACGTGTACGGGCCGATGAGCACCGGCTTGGTCTCGATGCCGAGCTCCTTGGCCTCGAGGTACTCGTCGAACGGCTTGGTGCCGTTGAGCTTGATCTCGGTGGACGGCTCGATCTCCGGCACGATGTAGTGGTAGTTGGTGGTGAACCACTTCTTCATCGGCAGGGCGGTCACGTCGCCCTTGTCGCCCTGGTAGCCGCGGGACATGGCGAACAGGGTCTCCTCCGGCTCGGTGAAGCCGAGGCGCTGGTAGCGCTCGGGGATCACGTTGAGCAGGATCGCGGTGTCGAGCAGCTGGTCGAAGTAGCTGAAGTCGTTGCTCGGGATGAGATCGACGCCGGCGGCGGCCTGGAGCTTCCAGTGCTTGGCCCTGAGCTCCTTGGCGGTGGCGTGCACCTCATCCAGCGAGGCGTTGCCCTTCCAGTAGGCCTCGATGATCTTCTTCAGCTCTCGGTTCTGACCGATGCGCGGGAATCCGGACACGGACGTGAGTGCAGCCATGAATCCTCCATACTGCTAGCGTTAACGAAACGGCTTTTCAACCCGCCCAGCCTATCAAACACATCCGCAAACAGGGTCATCAGCGACGGTTAAGTGTCGCTATCAATCGGCTTTATAGCGCCGTTTCCCGACCTTGTTCAACGAGCGCTTGGCAACCGGACGAATACACGAGCGGCGAGTATACGCCGCCCGCGTCGTTCCCGCGCCGCCATGACCATATACCGGTTGCGATACCGGTTGCGATACCGGCCGCGTCCGTCCGTGCCCGCCCCGGCGAGGGCGCTCAGTCGAAGTCGGAGGAGCTCATCACGGCGAGCAGGTCGCCGGAGTGCACCTGCCACTGCTTGAACGGCTTGTCGGAGCCGAAGATCACCACGCCCGCGGTCTGGAGCCCCAGATTGAGCAGGTCGAGACGTTCCGGATCGGATTCGGAGGAGGCGAGCCACTGGCTGGCGATCGAGACGGTGGGCTCATGGCCGAGCACCATGAGCACGCGCGCCTTGTCCTTGACGTGCGTGAGCTCGTCGAACACGGCCTGCATGCCGCCGTCGTAGAGGCTCTGATGGTAGTCGACCTTGGGCTTGTCGCCGAAGGTCTTGAGCATCTTGCCCAGGGTCTGGCGGGCGCGCGTGGCGGCCGAGCAGGCGATGGCGTCGGGCACGAGCTTCATCTCGGCGAGCCCCTTGGCGACCTTCTTCGCCTGCTTGAGCCCCTTCGACGTGAGCTCGCGGCCGTAGTCGCCCTCGGCGCCGAACGGCTCCGCCTTCGCATGCCGCATGACGATCAGGATGTGGTCGTAGCCCTTGGCCCGCTTCGCGACCTTGTTCGGATTGACTCCCATCTTGGGCCTCCCAGCCTCGATGTCCACCGCCTCACGCGTCATATGCACGCGTCATATGCGTCATATGCGTGAGCGCTCACGAATACATCATTCAATTATACGTCCGCGCCCGCGCCCGCGCATCACGTCAGGCGTCGAGCGAGCCCACCTGACGGTCGAGGTCGCGCAGCACCTTGCGCAGCTTGCGGTCGGAGATGTCGCGCAGCTCGAGATCCTCCAGCTGCGCCTCGCGCTCCTCGGCGGTCATCTCGTCCACGTCGGTGACGGTGTCCTTGGCGGGGCGTTCGCGCTTCTTCAGCGCCGTGAAGCCGTCGGCCATGGCCCGCGCGACGACGAGGAATCCGGTGTGGCCGATCATCTGGTGGTCGGGGCGCACGGCGAGGCCGGCGACCTTCCAGCTGCGTTCGAGCGTCTCCTGCACGACCGGCTCCGTCCACCGCCCGGATTCGCGCAGCGCCTCGACCATGCGGCTCATCTGCGTGGTCGTGGTGATGTAGGCGACGAGCACGCCGCCGGGCGCGATCACCCGCCACGCCTGTTCGAGACGGTTCCACGGGTCGAGCATGTCGAGCATGATCCGGTCATAGTGGTGTTCGGGCAGCCCGGCCGCCACCGTGTCGAAGTCGCCGGTCCTCAGGTCCCACCACGCGGGCTTTCCGCCGTAGTAGAGCGTGGCGTTCGCCTCGGCGACGCGCGCGAAGTCGGGTCGCAGCTCGATGGTGGTGAGCCCGCCGGTCTCCCCCACCGCGTCGAGCAGGTTGACGCTCATCGCGCCCGATCCGGCGCCGGATTCGAGCACGCGGTGCCCGGAGCGGATGTCGCCGAGCTGGATGACCTGCGCGATGTCCTTCGGGTACATGATCTGCGCGCCGCGCGGCATGGACAGCACGTAGTCGGCGAGACGCGGGCGCATCACCGCGTACTGCCAGCCGCCGATCGCGCGCGCCGCCTTCCACGGCTTGCCGGCGTCACGTTCCGGGTGGAGGGCGTTGACCTGCGCCTCGCGTTTCGCGGTGACGGTGGTGACGACCACGCCTTCGGTGCGGCCGATCACGTCGTCGTGCAGGATCAGACCGTGCTCGGTCTGTGTGCTGCCTCCGGCGACGATCTGGTCGGTGATCTTCTTGCCCTTGCGGTCGGTGAACTGCACCTTCTCGCCCGCCTGAAGCGGTCCACGTCGCATGAACGGTCTCCTTAGCTGTCTGCTGTCGTTCTCGGGAAACGTCGACGGATCGTCGACGGAATACGGTCATCGTGCCCTATCGCACGGACTACCTACCTCACGGACTACCGCCTACCGCGCCGGCCGCCAACCGGTCGCGTCGGCGAGCGCGTCCAGCGCGGCGCGGTACGAGCCGTCGGCGCGCATGTCGCCGAGCGCCTCGGCGATGTCGGCGGCGAGCGTGACGGCCCCGGCCTGCACGGCGATGCCGTAGCGCACGCTCCCGTAGCGCACGCCCGTCACGCGCTCCGTGAGCGTGCCGCCTTCGTCGCGCGCGAGTCCGGCGAGCGTGACCGCGTCGCCGGCGATCGCGTCGGCGGTGCCGACCATGAGATCGGTGACGCATTGCGGATAGGTGTCGCGTTCGCGCGTCTTCGCCCGCGGCGCGACGGCGAGCAACGCGTCCTTCGCGCCGCTGCCGGCGACCGTGCAAACGGACTTGCCGGCGAGCGCGGCGACGTCGCCGATGCCTCCGGCATCGTCGGGGCGTGCGAGCAGTCCCTGCCGCGTGGTCAGGTACGGTCCGGCGTAGCTGGCGTGACTGTCGGAGACGACGCCGTTCTCGCCCGTACCGCCGTCCTTGCCGCCACTGTCCCGGCCGTCGCCGTCGTCGTTCCCGTCGCCGGCGGGCATCGGCATGCCGGCGACGACCATGTCGACGGTACCGTCGGCGAGCAGTTCGAGGCGGTTGGAGGGTTCGACCTGTTTGAAGACAATCTGCTTGTTCGCGTATCCGAGTCTCTTGGCGACGTATCGGGCGATCTCGACCTCGAATCCGCCGTAGCCGCCGTCATGCCAGCGTGACAGTCCCGGCTCGTCGGCGGCGACGCCGATCGCGATGGTGGGGCCGTCCGGCTGTCTCACCGTGGAGGGGGCGCCGCCGCAGCCCGCCGTCGCGACGAGCGCGAGCGCCGTCAGCGCGGCGGCGAGGCCCCGCGTGACGCACGTGCGCGCGCCCGGCCGGCGGCTCGCATGGTAACGCCGCGGGCGATCGGTTCGGTTGCGGATGGCTGCCATGCGGCGTCTCACTTGAACATGCGCGAACGGGTGAGGAACCAGGTGACGGCGACGGACAGCGCCACGGAGATGAGGATGATGACGGCGAAGCCCCATGATTTGTCGGTCAATGGCATGCCGAGCATGCCGTCCTGGAAGTTCATGCCGTACATGGAGAAGATGAGCGTCGGGATGGACAGCGTGATGGAGATGATCGTGAAGATGCGCATCACGTTGTTCAGGTTGTTGGACACAATCGAGGCGAACGCGTCGGTCATGTTCGCGAGAACGCCGCTGTAGATGTTGGCCATCTCGATGGCCTGCTTGTTCTCGGTGATGACGTCGTCGAGCAGGTCCTCGTCGTCCGGGTACTGCTTGATGCGCTGCAGGGTGGTGAGCTTCTCCATCACGATCTCGTTCGATTTGAGGGAGGTTGTGAAGTAGACCAACGTCTTGGAGAGCTCCATGAGCATCACGATCTCGCGGTTCTGCATGGAGTGGCGCAGTTTGAGTTCGAGCTTGTCGCTTTCGCGGTCGATGATGCGCAGGTAGCGCAGGTACATGGTGGCGTTGCGGTAGAGGATCTGCAGGATGAACCTCGAGCGCATGTACGTGTTGAACCCGCGAATCGTGCCTTCCATGAACGGGTGGAGCACGGGGGTGTCCTGCATGCACACGGTGATGATGAGATGCTCGGTGACGATGATCGACAACGGGATGGTCTCGTACCAGTCGCGTCCGCCGCGTTCCTCGACGGTCGGGATGTCGACGATGACCATCGTGTAGTCGTCCTCGACGTCGACGCGGGAGCGTTCCTCGTCATCGAGCGGCGCGCGCAGGTCGGCGAGGTCGACGCCGGTTTCGGAGGCGACGGTGGCGAGCTCCACGTCGGTGGGTTCGCTCAGGCACAGCCATGAGCCGTTCTCCGGTTTGTCGACCCGCTCCACTTGGCCGTTAATGGTGCTGAACATCCTCAACATCGTCTCTTCACCCGCCTTTCGCCATGTCCGTCCGATCGGGGCCCGCCCCGAAAACCTCGACAAGTCTAGTCCCATGTGCGGGACGTGCGCCAACGGATATCGCCATTGCGGTTGAATTCACGGTGAATTCGCGAGACGTCACGGCCGGCGCCGTCACCAGTTAATCGGCTGCCAGTCGGGCATGTGCGGGCCCCTCAATTCGGCGGGGCCGTTCTCCCAGTCGCCGAGGTTCGCGACGGCGGGACCCTGGTTGTGCTCGACGAGGTCGAACATCGGCTCGGCCGCGGGCCTCCCGTTGACCGTGTGACGTACGGCGAGACGGCTCCAGCAGGCGTTGCGCATCGAGCCGACCGCGTTCATGCCGTCCGGGTCGAGTCCGAGCAGTTCGCTGATCGTCGCGACGATCCACGAGCCGTGGCCGACGAGCATCAGCGTGACTGGCCGCTCGCCCGCATAGGCGGGGTCGGCGATGATGTCGCGCACGGCCTTCGCGCCGCGCTCCCCCACGGCACGGCGGCTTTCCACCCCGTAGGCGGTCTCGCCGCCCTCATGCCGCTTCCATGAGGCGTAGGCTTCGGCGTCCACCGCGCGCACCTCGTCGCGGGTCAGGCCCTCCCACTGGCCGAAGGAGCGTTCGCGCAGACGCGGGTCGGGCGTGACGGGAAGGCCGAGGATGTCGGCGAAGGCGTGCGCGGTCTGCATGGCGCGGAACAGGTCGGAGCTGATGACGGCCATGCGGCGGCGTGCGGCGGGGGCCTCCTCGTATTCGAACGTGCGGGTCCGTTCCCTCGCCTCGGGCCCCGGCTGCGGGATCGACGCGGGGTCGTCGGCGAGGCGGCTCACCTTCGCCCAGTAGTAGCGGGCGGCGAGCGCGAGGCCGGACTGGTCGGCCTGCCATTGGCCGACGATGTCGAGCGGGATGTCGATCTGCCCCTGCAATCGGCGTTGGAGGTTGTAGTTCGTGCGTCCGTGCCTGAGCATCACGATCTCGTCGATCATCGTCGGTCCTTTCCGTCGCCTGCGGCCGTGCCGCCATCCACGTCCCAGCTTCCCACATGCACGCCGCTGCCGCCGCTGCGACGCGCCGGACCGCCGGTACAATGGAGCGGTGTTGATTTCGGATGCCACGCGCGCCTTCGCCCGCGCGCATAGGGATGAGGACGTGCGCGACCTCGCGCTGCACGCGAAGCCGGGGCCGGACGTGGATCTCACGGCCGCGCTGGAGCAGATCGCCGGATTCCGGACGGCGCGCGTGAAGCTGCCCGGTTGGGCGGCGTGCGAGGACGTCGTCTACCCGCCGCACCTGGCGATGGAGCAGTGCTCGTCGGAGGCGACGGCGCGCTACAAGGCGGACGTCGCGCGGCGGATCATCGCGGGCGGTGACGGCGATGCGGCCGCCGGGAACGCCGCGGCGGGCGAGCCGACGACGCTGATCGATTTCACCGGCGGTTTCGGCGTTGATCTCTCGTACATGGCGCGCGCGTTCGACCGCGCGGTCTACGTGGAGCGGCAGGAGCATCTGTGCGAACTGGCCGCGCACAACCTGCCCGCGCTGGGGCTCGCGCACGCGCGCGTCGTGAACGACGACGCGGCCGTCTATCTCGCGACGCTGCCGGACGATGCGGCGACGATGGCGTTCCTCGATCCGGCGCGACGCGACGCGCACGGCGCACGCACGTACGCGATTGCCGACTGCACGCCGGACGTGCTGGGGCTCATCAATCGGCTGCTCGCCGTCGCGCCGCACGTGATGGTGAAGCTCTCCCCGATGCTCGACTGGCATAAGACGGTCGCCGATTTCGCGGGTCTCGTGCATGAGGTGCATATCGTGTCCGTCGCCAACGAATGCAAGGAGCTGCTGCTCGTCATCGGCCGCGACGCGTGCGCCGCGCCGCGGGTCCTCTGCGTGAACGACGGGCGGGTATTGGCGTTCGATGCGGATGATGACGGGAACGACGGGAACGACGCCACGGCCGGCGACGATGCGGCCGGCGACGCGGTATCGGCCGACCCCGCCGACCCCGGTTCGTGGCGGTACCTGTACGAGCCGAACGCGTCGATCATGAAGGCGGGCTGCTTCGCCCTGCTCGCACGCCGGTTCGCCGTCGCCCCGGTCGCACGCGACAGCCACCTGTTCGTCTCCGGGAATCCGGTCGAGGATTTCCCCGGCCGCGCGTTCGAGGTCGACATGGTCGCCACGATGAACAAGAAGGAGCTCAAGCGCCTGACGGACGGACTCACGCACGCGAACATCGCCACACGCAACTTCCCGCTCCCGGTCGCCGCGCTGAGGAAGAAGCTCAAACTCAAGGACGGCGGCGACGCCTACCTGTTCGCCACCACCGACGCCGCCGGCCGCCACATCGTCATCCGTTCGCACAAGCGATGATTCATTGACGCTCCATCTTCTCAATCATGTCTTTTCAATCATGTTTGTGAAGATTCCCGAGGGCTCCGACCACATTCCCCGTACGGTTTGCGTCACGACCGTCACGTTCGCGACGATGTGCATACGTAATGCTCATCATCGCCACGAGGACGGGAGCCGACATGCAAAGCGAGCACTCGGCGGCACAGTTGCCAAACTGTATCCCAAAAGATACAATCAATCATCGCCTATAAAGCAAGGCGCGCTCATGCTGCTGCTTGCCGGCGGTACGAAACGCGGGCAGCAGCGGGACATCGAGCGCGCCAAGAAAATGCTTGCATGACTCAAGGAGGATGGACAATGGTGAACGTCAGCACATGGGATGCGAGCGACTACATCAACGATGAACAGGACGCGATCGACTATCTGGACGCTGTCGCGGAAACGGGGGACCCCGCGCTGATGCAGGCGGCGCTCGGTGACATCGCCCGCGCACGTGGCATGGGACGCATCGCCGCCGAGGCGGGCGTCGGTCGGGAAAGCCTGTACAAGAGCCTGAGTCGGGACGGCAATCCAAGCTTCCAGACCATCGTCAAGGTGGTCCGCGCGCTCGGAGGCCGAATCAGCATACAACCCGTCTGATCGGCTGCGATCGGCTGCGATACGAGACAGGCCCCGGTCCGATGCGCGGAAGCGGTCATCGGCCCGGGGCCCTGCACGGAAAACGTGGGCCGGAAGGCTCAGTCCTTCTCGATGGTCTTGCCGGCGGTGGGGCCGGAGGCGAGGTTCTGGATCTCGGTGACTTCGAGCACCGGGATGACGGCCGGCTTCTTGGTGCCCTTCTCCTCGGCGACCTTCACTTGGCTCTCGTAGATGGCGTCGTCGGAGTGCAGGGTCACGGTGCCGCGGAAGCGGTAGCCCTTCTTCTCGGCGAGGTTCGCGAACGCGATGACCAGCGGGGAGCCGTCCTTGAGGTTCTCGTAGGCCTGGCCGGCGGTGCGCTCGTGGTAGGCGATGTGGTTGTCGTCGAGCACGAACAGGCTCATCTTCGGGCCGAGGTCGAGCTGGCCGTCCTTGGAGACGGTGGAAATCCAGCCCAGATTGTTCTCGATGAAGGTCTTCATCTCGGCGGTGATCGTTGCCATGACAGTGTCCTTTCGTTGCAGCGGACGGTTGTATCCGCCACCCACCTTACCCACTCCCCCGACGCGCCCGGCCGCCGTTCGCTGTGAGGATGCCCACATGGGCATGTCACGGCCGCGCGGGCCGTATCGTATGAGCGTCCGGCAACATTCGGGAAAGGAACGCACGATGGGCATGCGGATGGTCGAACGGTTCAACGCGCTGCGCAGTCGCTGGTCACGCTCGTTCCCGCCGAATCTGGCGCGCATCATGCTGCTCGCGTGCGCGGCGCTGTGGGGCGGTAGCTATCTGCTCGCCAAGGTGGCGATGACCGCGATCCCGCCGCAATGGCTGATGGCGTTGCGCATGGCGGGCGCCTGCGCGTGCATGCTCGCCCTGTTCCACCGTCATATCCTGCCTGCGCTCGACCGGTCGATCATCGTGCCGGCGCTCGTGGTGGGCGTCACCTATTGGGGCACGATGGTCACGCAGATGACGGGCCTGCAGACGATCGACCCGGGGCGCAGCGCGTTCCTGACCGCCGCCTACTGCGTGCTCACGCCGTTCGCCACGTGGATCGTCTCCCAAGTCCGGCCGAAGGCCATCAACCTGGTGGCCGGCGTGATCTGCCTCGTCGGCGTGGGATTCGTCTCGCTCAAAAACGGCATGACGCTCTCCCCGTCCGTCGGCGACTGGCTGACAATCGGCACGGCCGTCGTCTTCTCGTTCAACCTCACCTGCCTCGGCGTGTATACGAAACGCTTCGACCCGATCGCCGTCACCTTCGTGCAGTTCGCCGTGGCCGGTGTGCTGCTCGTCGCGGGCGCCGCGTTCACCGAGCCTGCACCTGACGCCGCCTGGCTCGCCCCGCCGGTGGTGGCGAGCGTCCTCTATCTGTTCCTCGGAGCCACGATGAGCGCGCAGATCATGCAGAACATCGGACTCGCGCACGTGCCCGCCTCGCAGGCGTCGATCATCATGTGCACGGAGAGTCTGTTCGCCGTCTCGTTCTCCGCCCTGTTCTGGGGCGAACGGATCACGTGGAGCTCGCTGGTCGGGTTCGCGCTGATCTTCACGGCCGTGCTGCTGTCCGTCTTCAAGCCGACGCGCCATTCGCTGCACCGCAACTGAACCACGGGCATGCCGGCGCGTCCATGTGACGCCGACATGTCGCTTGTGTGGAGATTCCCGCACACATGTAAGCATTCTGAGTCTTTCGTGGACGCCACAGACTATTCCCAGCGGTTTTGGGTACGTTCTATCTTCGTGAAGAAGTTTTTCCAAGGCATATCGATGTCGCAGATCATCGCGGGATCGCTTGCCGCCGTCACCTCGTTCCTCTTGTCCGCGAAGATCGGCATCGCGGGCTCGGTCATCGGCGCGGCGGCCAGTTACGTGATCTCCACGCTGGCTTCGAACATCTACGGCACGATCCTCAAGGCCTCCGGAGAGAAGCTCCAAGAGGTCAATCCGTTGAGCGGCAATTCCGCCGACAAGAAGGACGGCGACGCCGAGTCCGCCGCCGACTCGGCTGACGACGCCGACGACACCAAGACGAACGGCACGGCCACCGCGGAAGACGCGGACACCGCGGACACCGGCGACGAGACCGTCATCGGGCGCTTCAACGCCACCGATGTGCTCGAAGCGGGCGGGAAGGGCCGTACTCTCGGCATCGGCGACGTGCCGCTGCCGCCGGCGGCCGGCAGGACGGCGCCCGCGACGAACACCAGCACCTACAACGTGGCCGAGCTACGCGGCAAGCGCAAGATCGACCCGAAGCGCATGGCCATCATCGTCTCCGTGGTGAGCGGCCTGGTGGGCGTGGCGATCACCGCCGGCGTGGTCATGCTGTTCACCAACGGCCATGGCACCGACTCCGTGGTGCGTGACATCGTAAGCCCGTCCTCCACGTCCAAGACCACGACGGACACCGACACGACCACGCAGGAGACGCCGACGAAGCCGGAGAAGCCGAGCGACCAGTACGGCTACGACACGACCGACGGCACGGACACCGACACGACCGACGGCACCGGCAGCACGAAGTCCGGCAGCAAGTCCGGCACGTCGGGCTCGTCCTCCGGTTCGGAGTCATCCTCCGGCACGTCCGGCTCCAGCTCGTCCTCGGGCACGAGCGGCTCCTCGTCGTCCGGTTCCTCCTCGTCCGGTTCGTCGTCCTCCTCAGGTTCGAGCAGTTCGAACGGCTCGTCCTCGTCGGGCACGAGCGGCTCCGAATCGTCCGGCGGCACGTCCTCCGGCTCCGGCTCGTCGTCCTCGTCCGGTTCCAGCGGCTCGGGTACGAGCGGCTCCGAATCGTCCGGCGGCACGTCGGGTTCGTCCTCCGGTTCGACCGGATCCGGTTCGACCGACACCGGTTCCGGCGCCACGAACTGACGGTCCGTCGACATCATCGAGCGCCCTCCCAGTCCGACGTGGCCGGACCGGGAGGGCGCTCGGCGTAAGCGCCGCCGATCCTGCGACAGCATCCACACCACGCCCGGGATTTCTAAAACACCACGTTTGGTTCCTATAACCCCGATACACGGATACGCCGAAACAACACGAAGGCCCGCAGGAAACCAATCCTGCGGGCCTTCGCCGTATCTGTGGAGCTAAGGGGATTCGAACCCCTGACCCTCTCCATGCCATGGAGATGCGCTACCAGCTGCGCCATAGCCCCGTATTCATTTATCCGTGAACGCCATCATCGAAGTCATTCGAATCATCGCGTTTCGTGGAGCTAAGGGGATTCGAACCCCTGACCCTCTCCATGCCATGGAGATGCGCTACCAGCTGCGCCATAGCCCCGTATTCATTTATCAGCCCGCCGTGCGAACCTCGTATACATTACGACGAAGAACCGTTTCAGGCAAATACGCGTGTCGTCCGCGTGTCGCGCTTGCGGCACGCGGACGACAATCGCGCCACGTCAGCGTTCCTTCTCCCATTCGGGCGTGTCCGCGATGGCCGGACCATGGTTGTATTCGGCGAGACGCCAACGGAACGTGCCGTCAGGCATGTCCATCAGCGCGAGCCGCACCCAATGCGCGTTGCGCATCGAGACGACCGTGGCGAACGTGGGATCCACCTTGTCCAGCCCGAGCAGGGTCTGCAGGGTCTGCGCGATCCACGCGCCGTGGGAGAACACGAACAGGTCGGTGTCCTCCCCCGCGCGCGTGGCCCAGTCGTTCAGCGCCTCCATGCCGCGCATGCCCACGTGGCTTTTGGGTTCGGCGCCGTACTTGAGTTCGCCGCCGCCATGCATGCGCCATGAGGCGAAGTCCTCCGGGTAGCGTTCGGCGAGTTCGGCGACGGCGTGGCCGTCCCATTCGCCGAAGCTGCGTTCGCGCACGCGCTCGTCGTCATGCACTTCGACGCCCGCCCGGGGGCCGCCGAGCGCGTCGGCGAACGCCTGCGCGGTGGCGTGGGCGCGGCTCAGGTCGGAGGAGACGATGAGACGTCCGGTGACCTCCGGACGCCGGTCGACGTACAGCGACTTCAGCGCGGCCGCGGTCTGGACGACCTGCCACCGGCCGACGGCGTCGAGCGGGATGTCGACCTGCCCCTGCAGCTTGTGCGCCGCATTGTAGGAGGTGCGCCCGTGACGCACGAGGAAGACGGATCGGACGTGGCGGACCATCATTCGGCGCTTTCCGGGTGCGCGAGCTCCAGGTCGATCTGCGGGCAGTCGCGCCACAGACGCTCCAGTCCGTAGAATTCACGGGATTCCTCGTGCATCACGTGAATCACGTAGTCGCCGTAGTCGAGCAGCACCCACTGGCCTTCGGTGAGACCTTCGCGGTCGCGCGGCTTGCGCCCGTCGCACTTGAGGTAGAGATCCTTTTCGATCTCCTCGGCGACGGCGAGCACCTGGCGCTCGTTGGATGCGCCGGCGATCATCATGATGTCGGTGATGCCGAGCGGTCCGGTCACGTCGTAGGCGACGATGTCGGTCGCCTTGACGCGGTCGGCCGCCTCGGCGGCGATGCGGATGTCGTCGATGGATGACTGCAGTGCGGTCATGAATCTCCTCGTGTCTGTTGCGTGATCTGAATGGTCGGAATCGCCGGAATGGCCGGAATGGCCGATACGCCCACGAGCGCCGGTCAGCGCTCCCAGGCGGGCTTCCAGCCTTCGACGTTGTGCTGCGTGTTCTCCGAGTACACCATCGTGTCGTCGGGAACGGCGTGGCGGATGACGGATCCGGCGCCGGAGGTGACGTTGTCGCCGACCTCCACGGGCGCGACGAGCAGGTTGCCGGCGCCGATGTGGCAGCCGGCGCCGATCGTCGTGCGGTTCTTGTGCACGCCGTCGTAGTTGGCGGTGATGGTGCCGCCGCCGACGTTCGTATGGTCGCCGAGCTGCGCGTCGCCCACGTAGCTCAGGTGCGGCACCTTGGTGCCGTTGCCGATGTGCGCCTTCTTCATCTCGACGAAGGCGCCGGCCTTCGCCTCCTCGCCGAAGTCGTTGCCCTGGCGCAGGTACGTCCACGGGCCGATGTTGGTGGCGCGGCCGATGTGGGATTCCTGAACGCGGGAGCGTTCGACGACGGCCTCGGCGTCGATGGTCGCGTCGATGAGCGTCGAGTACGGTCCGACGACCGCCTCCTCGCCGATGACCGTGTGGCCTTGGAGGAACGTGCCGGGCAGGATGGTCGCGTCGCGGCCGATCTCGACGTCGTCCTCGATCCACGTGGTCTCCGGGTCGAGGATGGTGACGCCGGCACGCATCCACGCCTCGCACACGCGGCGGTTGTGCGCCTTGGCGAGCGCGGCGAGCTGCACGCGGTCGTTGACGCCTTCGACGCTCAGGGGGTCGGGGGCGGTGAACGCGCCGACCTTGCCGTCGGCGCGGGCGGTCTCCAGCGCGTCGGTGAGGTAGAACTCGCCCTGCGCGTTGTTGGACTTGAGGTCGGCGATGGCGCGAGCGAGCAGTTCGGCGTCGAACACGTACACGGAGGTGTTCACCTCCTGCACGGCGAGTTCGCTGCGGTTCGCGTCCTTCTGTTCGACGATGCGCAGCACGTTGCCTTCGCGGTCGCGGATGATGCGGCCGTAGCCGGTCGGATCGTCGAGCACGGTGGTCAGGACGGTGGCGCCGTTGCCGGATTCGTTGTGGAACGCGACGAGCTTGGCGAGCGTGTCGGAGTCGAGCAGCGGCATGTCGGAGGCGGCGATGAGCACGGGGCCGGTCAGCGGGCCGTTCTCGGCGAGCTGCGCCATCGCGCACTGCACGGCGCGGCCGGTGCCGGGGATGTCGTCCTGGTTGACGATGGTGACGTCCTCGTCATAGGAGCGGGCCGCGGCGGCGACGCGCTCGGCCTGGAAGTGGACGACCACGGCGAGCGTGTCCGGATCGAGCGCCTTGACGGAGTCCATGACGCGGTTGAGGAAGGTCCTGCCGGCGAAGGCGTGCAGCACCTTCGGCTTCTTGGAGCGCATGCGGGTGCCTTCCCCCGCGGCGAGGATGATTGCGGCGGTCACTGCCGAAGATGCCATATGCGTGTCGTTCCCTTCACTTGGCGTGTCATCTGTTCCAGCACCTAACGATAGACGGCCGCCCGGATGTGCCGGACGGCCGTCTGCGCGGTGTAGGCGTTCCCCCACCTGGATTCGAACCAAGACAAAGGGTTCCAAAGGCCCGTGTGCTGCCATTACACCATGGGGGACCGGCGGCGTTCGCCGCCAAGTGTTTATTTATACCATAAGGTCAGGCGAAAAGGAAACCCTGGCCATGGTGCTCGGGGTACGTGTCGAACAGCTCGGCCACGGAGCCGTCCTCGAACACGGCGCGGATGGCACCGGCGAGCAGCGGGGCGATGGACAGGACGGTCAGTCCGTCCCAGCGCTTCTCCTCGGGGATCGGCACGGTGTCGGTGAGGACGACCTCGCGGGCGCCGCTCTCCTTGAGGCGTTCGACGGCGGGACCGGACAGCACGCCGTGCGTGGCGACCACGGTGACGGACTTCGCACCGGCCTCGCGCAGCACCTTGCATGCGCCGGCGATCGTGCCGGCGGTGTCGATGAGGTCGTCGACGAGCACGCAGTCCTTGCCTTTGACGTCGCCGACGACGCGGTTGGCGACGGCCTGGTTCGGACGGGTGATGTCGCGGGTCTTGTGCACGAAGGCGAGCGGGCCGCCGCCGAGGCGCTGCGCCCACTGCTCGGCGACGCGGATGCGGCCGGCGTCCGGGGAGACGACGGCGACGTTGTCGAGCTGGCCCTGGAAACGGTCGCGGATGTAGTCGACGAGCACCGGCATGGCGATGAGATGGTCGACGGGGCCGTCGAAGAAGCCTTGGGACTGCGCCGCGTGCAGGTCGACGGACATGATGCGGTCGGCGCCGGCGGTCTTGAGCAGGTCGAAGATGAGACGGCAGGAGATGGGCTCGCGGCCGCGGTGCTTCTTGTCCTGGCGGGAGTAGCCGAGCAGCGGGCAGACGGCGGTGATGGAGCGGGCGGAGGCGCGCTTCAACGCGTCGATCATGATGAGCTGCTCCATGATCGCCTTGTTGATCGGCTGGTAATGGCTTTGCAGCACGAACACGTCGGCGCCGCGGACCGATTCGGTGTAGCGCACGTACATCTCGCCGTTCGCGAAGTCGTATGCGGTGGTTTCGAGCACGTCGATGCCGAGCTGGTCGGCGACGTCCTGCGCGAGTTTCGGATGAATCCTTCCCGTGACGAGAATAAGGTTCTTGTCGGGCTTCCCTTCGAGGATTGCGCTCACCGTATCTCCCAAACGTTGTTTGCAGTTATCAATGGACGAAAACCAAGTGTAATGGCCATAGCCGACCTGCTCCGCGGGCACGCGTCGCGCGGGTTCAGTGCCCGGCGGCGATCCATGCGTCGATGGACCGTCGGATGGCCTGCGCGTAGAGGTCGCCGCCGTCGGGGTGGATGCCGTCCGCGGCGAGGTGGTCGGCGTTGGCGGTGGCCATCGCGTCCCAGTCGGCGACGAGCACGTTGCCGGGGTGTCCGGCGGCGAAGTCGGCGAGGAGCTGGTTGTTCGACGGGATCCACGAGCGGTCGCCGTGCGCGTTGACGAGCACGAGCACCCGGTCGGGGCCGATCATGTCGAGGTAGCGGTCGAGCTGTTCGGGCGGGATGGGACCGTTGGTGGCGAGGCCGAGCACGACCCACTGGCGCAGCCCGTCGCCCTTGCCGGACACGATGCCGATGCCGGCGAAGCTGGAGCGCGACACCTGCGCGTCGATGTCGATGCCGGGGAACACCCGCTGCATGCCTTTGGCGCCGGCGAGCATGACGGAGTCGCCGATGGCGGTGATGTCGTCGCCGGCGGGCATGGCGTGCGCCGGTCTGCGCGGCGCGGGGGCCTGGGCGCGGCCGAGCGCCCGTTCGGCGTCGAAGCGCGCGGCCTGCCGTTCGAGCGCGATCTCGACGGAGGTCCTTTCCGGCGCGTCCCGTACGGCGTACACGCCGCCGACGATCACGGACAGGAGGACGACGCAGGAGACGACGATGCGCACGAAGCTCCTCCAGGTGACGAAGCCCAAGGGGACGACGATCGAGACGACGCCGCCGACCGCCGCGGGACGTTCGACGAGGATCCACGAGACGGCGGTGGCGAGGATGGCGACGGCGAGCGTGACCGGCAGCACCCATGGACGCATGTCCCGTCCGGGCGCGAGACGCGGCAGCGCGGCGGAGACGATGAGCCACACCGGCCAATGCCAGAGATACAGGCCGTAGGAGTAACGGCCGAGGAGGGCGAGCGGGCGGAACACGAACTGGGACTGCATCCATGAATCGGTCTGCACGGTGCCGGCGATGAGCAGCACGGCGAGCACGCTGGCGAGCGGGATGCCCCATCGGAACGCGTCGGCGTCCTGGTCGCCGCGGAAGGCCATGTCGATGAGCGCGATCGCGGCGATGAAGGCGACGGCGGGCGCGAGGACGCGCCGGGCGCGCACGATCCACGGCAGACGGTCGCCGATGGCGACGTGGCGGTTCGCGACGATCCAGGCGAGGGCGACGCCCAGCATGAAGCCGGTGGCGTGCGTGTCGGTGCCGAAGTAGACGCGCGTGGGGTCGGCGCCGGGCTCGTACAGGAGGTTCATCGACAGGGCGCTTCCCACGGCGAGGGCGAGGGGGACGAGCACGGAGCAGCGGCTGCGCCGGATGCGGTGCATGATCCATGCGAGGAGCGGCGTGACGAGGTAGAGCTGCATGAGCACGGAGACGAACCACAGGTGCCGCAGCAGCTGCGGGTTCATCTGGCCGAAGTAGCTGTTGCCGCTGGCGATGGCGTACCAGTTGTAGCACCCGAGCGCCACGGTGACGATCTGGTCGCGGATGCGGACGAGCAGGTCCCCGTCGAGCAGCCATGCGGCGGTGCAGACGGCGGGCACCATGAGCACGAGCGCCGGGTAGAGGCGCGCGAAACGTCTGGGCCAGTACTCCTCGAGGCCGAGCCCCTCCCCCGCGTTCAACCGGGTGAACATGCCGCTCACGGCCAGGAATCCGGACACGGTGAGGAACACGTCCACGCCGTAGAATCCTCCCGGCAGCCATGACTGCTCGCAGTGATACAGGATGATGGCGATGAGGGCGAGTCCCTTGATGCCGTCCAATCCGACGAAATGCCGACGTGCCACTGTTCTTCTCTACTTCTCTTGTCTCTCGTTCTTCCCGCGTCCGCCGGGTTGTTCCCGCAAACCGCGACAGTGACAGACTAGTAACACTCCCCCCGCCGACGCGCCTTTCCCGTGTCGTCGTTCACGCCACATTCAAAAAGGCCCGGAACGTCGGAAACGTTCCGGGCCCTCTCACCTCACCGGGGAATCGCAGGATGCGCGCGGAGACCGCCGTCCGAAGGCGAAGGCGTACGACGGTACGTCGAGCCCGAGGAAAGGCGGCATACGCTCCATCCCGCGATTACTCCCATTCGATGGTCGCCGGCGGCTTGGAAGTGCAGTCCAGCACGACGCGGTTGATCTGGCGGCATTCGTTGGTGATGCGGGTGGAGATGGTGGCGAGCACGTCGTAGGGGACGCGGGACCAGTCGGCGGTCATGGCGTCCTCGGAGGAGACGGGCCTGAGGACGATGGGCGAGCCGTAGGTGCGCTCGTCGCCCTGGACGCCGACGGAGTGGACGTCGGCGAGGAGGACGACGGGGCACTGCCAGATGTCGCGGTCGAGGCCGGCCTTGGTGAGCTCCTCGCGGGCGATGGCGTCGGCCTCGCGCAGGACGTCGAGGCGTTCGCGGGTGATCTCGCCGACGATGCGGATGCCGAGGCCGGGGCCGGGGAACGGCTGGCGCCAGACGATCTCGTCAGGCAGGCCGAGCTCGGTGCCGATGGCGCGGACCTCGTCCTTGAAGAGGGTGCGCAGGGGCTCGACGAGCTGGAACTTGATGTCCTTGGGCAGGCCGCCGACGTTGTGGTGGCTCTTGATGTTGGCCGCGCCGTCGCCGCCGCCGGATTCGACGACGTCCGGGTAGAGGGTGCCCTGCACGAGGAACTTCACTTCCTTGCCGCGGGCGCCGGCCTCCTCGAGGACCTGGAGCTGGGCCTTCTCGAAGGTGCGGATGAACTTCTCGCCGATGATCTTGCGCTTGCGCTCGGGCTCGGAGACGCCCTTGAGGGCGTCGAGGAAGTCGTCGGCCGCGTCGACGGTGATGAGGCGGATGCCGGTGGCCTCGACGAAGTCGTGCTTGACCTGCTCGACCTCGCCCTTCCTGAGCAGGCCGTGGTCGACGAACACGCAGGTGAGCTGGTCGCCGATGGCCTTGTGGACGAGGGCGGCGGCGACGGCGGAGTCGACGCCGCCGGACAGGCCGCAGATCACTTCGGCGTCGCCGACCTGCTCGCGGATCTTCGCGACCTGGTCCTCGATGATGGAGGAGGCGTCCCAGTCGGAGCCGAGGCCGGCGCAGTCGTGGAGGAAGGTCTCGATGAGCTGCTGTCCGAGGGGGGTGTGCTTGACCTCGGGGTGCCACTGCACGCCGTAGAGCTTGCGGGACTCGTCGGCCATGGCGGCGACGGGCGCGCCCTCGGTGTGAGCGAGGACCTCGAAGCCGGCGGGCGCGGTCTTGACGGCGACGCCGTGGCTCATCCACGTGCTCTGCTCGGCCGGGGAGCCGGCGAGGATGGCGTCGGCGTGGTCGATCGTGGTCTCGGTCTTGCCGTATTCGCCGAGGGCGGCCTTGTCGACGTCGGCGCCGAGGGCGTAGGCCATGGCCTGGAAGCCGTAGCAGATGCCGAGCACGGGCACGCCCGCCTCGAAGAGCTTCTTGTCGACGCGCGGGGCGCCGGGCTCGAAGACGGAGGCCGGGCCGCCGGAGAGGATGATCGCCTTCGGATCCTTGGCCAGCATCTCGTCGACGGGCATCGAGTGGGGCACGAGTTCGGAGTAGACGTTGGCCTCTCGGACGCGACGGGCGATGAGCTGGGCGTACTGGGCGCCGAAGTCGACGACGAGCACAGGACCTGTTGCCATGGATGTTCCCCTAACGTTTATCGGGATGTAACTTGATGACTTGCCGGACCATTATCCCCGTCCAACGAGACAAGGGGAAAAGGCCGTTTTCATGTGCGGAAAACGCACTTCCTCCACATGCCGGCACGGCCAACACGCCGGGAGTGAACATAACGAAACGAACGTGCCCCATCGCGCGAAAAGCGTTGTTTCCATTGATATTCCAACGTTTTCATTTCGTCTTGCCGCATTTTTGATGCGCACAATCGCACGGGCAATTCACACAAAACCAGCAAAAATCAAAACAATTCCGAACACACCCGCAAGAAATCGTTCAAAAGTCGTGTTGTCCTCGTACCATAACGAGTGATTGGGAGCGGAAACCGCATAACCGCAAGGCTGTACGGCACCGCGACCGAGTGGAAATAATCAATCGCGCGACGATCGCACGATCGGCGCGCAGGAGTACAGGAGTACACATGACGAGTCCTGTTATTGGCACCCCTTGGAAGAAGCTGAACGCTCCGGTTTCCGAGGAGGCCCTCGAAGGCGTTGACAAGTACTGGCGCGTTGCCAACTACCTCTCCATCGGCCAGATCTACCTGCGTAGCAACCCGCTGATGAAGGAGCCCTTCACCCGCGAGGACGTCAAGCACCGTCTGGTCGGCCACTGGGGCACCACCCCGGGCCTGAACTTCCTGATCGGCCACATCAACCGCTTCATCGCCGACCACGGCCAGAACACCGTGATCATCATGGGCCCGGGCCACGGCGGCCCGGCCGGCACCTCGCAGTCCTACCTGGACGGCACCTACACCGAGACCTTCCCGAAGATCACCAAGGACGAAGCCGGTCTTCAGAAGTTCTTCCGCCAGTTCTCCTACCCGGGCGGCATCCCGTCCCACTTCGCTCCGGAGACCCCGGGCTCCATCCACGAGGGTGGCGAGCTGGGTTACGCCCTGTCCCACGCCTACGGCGCCATCATGGACAACCCGAGCCTGTTCGTCCCGGCCATCGTCGGCGACGGTGAGGCCGAGACCGGCCCGCTGGCCACCGGCTGGCAGTCCAACAAGCTCGTGAACCCGCGCACCGACGGCATCGTGCTGCCGATCCTGCACCTCAACGGCTACAAGATCGCCAACCCGACCATCCTGTCCCGCATCTCCGACGAGGAGCTCCACGAGTTCTTCCACGGCATGGGCTACGAGCCGTACGAGTTCGTCGCCGGCTTCGACGATGAGGACCACATGTCCATCCACCGTCGCTTCGCCGAGCTCTTCGAGTCCATCTGGGACGAGATCTGCGACATCAAGTCCGCGGCCAACACCGACAACGTGCACCGTCCGTTCTACCCGATGCTGATCTTCCGCACCCCGAAGGGCTGGACCTGCCCGAAGTACATCGACGGCAAGAAGACCGAGGGCTCCTGGCGTTCCCACCAGGTGCCGCTGGCCTCCGCCCGCGACACCGAGGCCCACTTCGAGGTCCTCAAGAACTGGCTCGAGTCCTACAAGCCGGAGGAGCTGTTCGACGAGAACGGCGCCGTCAAGGACGATGTCCTCGCCTTCATGCCGAAGGGCGAGCTGCGCATCGGCGCCAACCCGAACGCCAACGGTGGTGTCATCCGCGACGACCTGAAGCTCCCGAACCTCGAAGACTACGCCGTCAAGGAAGTCGAGAAGTACGGCCACGGCTGGGGCCAGCTCGAGGCCACCCGTCGTCTGGGCGTCTACACCCGCGACATCATCAAGAACAACCCGCACGACTTCCGCATCTTCGGACCGGATGAGACCGCCTCCAACCGTCTGCAGGCCTCCTACGAGGTCACCAACAAGCAGTGGGACGCCGGCTACATCTCCGACGAGGTCGACGAGCACATGCACGTCTCCGGCCAGGTCGTCGAGCAGCTGTCCGAGCACCAGATGGAAGGCTTCCTGGAGGGCTACCTGCTCACCGGTCGCCACGGCATCTGGAGCTCCTACGAGTCCTTCGTGCACGTGATCGACTCCATGCTCAACCAGCACGCCAAGTGGCTCGAGGCCACCGTTCGTGAGATCCCGTGGCGCAAGCCGATCGCGTCCATGAACCTGCTGGTCTCCTCCCACGTCTGGCGCCAGGACCACAACGGCTTCTCGCACCAGGATCCGGGTGTCACCTCCCTGCTGCTGAACAAGTGCTTCCACAACGACCACGTCATCGGCATCTACTTCGCCACCGATGCGAACATGCTGCTGGCCATCGCCGAGAAGTGCTACAAGTCCACCAACAAGATCAACGCCATCATCGCCGGCAAGCAGCCGGCCGCCACCTGGCTGTCCCTCGACGAGGCTCGCGCCGAGCTCGAGAAGGGTGCCGCCGCTTGGGATTGGGCCTCCACCGCGAAGTCCAACGATGAGGCCGAGATCGTGCTTGCCGCCGCCGGCGATGTCCCGACCCAGGAGATCATGGCCGCCTCCGACAAGCTCAAGGCCATGGGCATCAAGTTCAAGGTCGTCAACGTGGTGGACCTGCTCGCTCTGCAGTCCGCCAAGGAGAACGACGAGGCCCTGTCCGACGAGGAGTTCGCCGACATCTTCACCGCCGACAAGCCGGTGCTGTTCGCGTACCACTCCTACGCCCACGACGTGCGCGGCCTGATCTACGATCGTCCGAACCACGACAACTTCAACGTCCACGGCTACGAGGAGGAAGGCTCCACCACCACGCCGTACGACATGGTTCGCGTGAACGAGATCGATCGTTACGAGCTGACCGCCGAGGCCCTGCGCATGATCGACGCCGACAAGTACGCCGATGAGATCAAGAAGCTCGAGGACTTCCGTCTGGAAGCCTTCCAGTTCGCGGTCGACAACGGCTACGATCACCCGGACTACACCGACTGGGTGTACTCCGGCCTGAACACCTCCGAGAAGGGCGCCATCACCGCCACCGCCGCCACCGCCGGCGACAACGAGTGACGCGCCGCCTCTCCACGAGGTGATCGCATCCCGTAAGGGCTGAATGGGGCCCGGGTTCCATACCCGGGCCCCATTCGTATATTCCGACGCATTCTCCCGCAACTTTCCGCGAATTTCACGGCAACACGTGCGTGAACGATAACAAGCGCCGCTACAATGAAGGGTGGCTACATCCGCACTGAATCATCAAAGGAGACTGACACCAGTGACCGTCACCCGTGTATACATCGCAAGCCCCGAGGGCGCCAATGGCCGCAACGTCGTCGCATACGGCGTCCTCAACGCGCTGACCTCCAAGTACAAGACGATGGTGTTCCGCCCCGCCGTGTCCAACCACGACCACTTCACCCCGGTGCTGCTCGCCGCCTCGAACGCGGGCCTCGGCGTCGCCCTGTCCACCGGACTCGACATCCACAAGGTGCGCGCCGACAAGGAGACCGCCCGCGGCGACATCGTCGGGGCCTTCAACGACGCCCTCGCCGTCTCCCGCGCGGACGCGGCGCTCATCGTCGGCACCGACAAGTCGCACGTCAACGATCCGACCACCTACGAGTTCAACGCGAACGTCGCCGCCGACCTGCAGGCCGGCGTGTTCCTCTCCATCTGCACCATCGACCGTTGGCCGGACGAGCTGGACGAGACCGTGAAGCTGTCCATCGAAGGCATGGAGGCCGCCGGCAACAAGGTGCTCGGCATCTTCGTGACCGGCTGCGAGCCGCGTCACGCGTTCTCCGTCAAGCAGACCCTCGCCAAGTACGGCCTGCCCGTGTGGACGATCCCGCAGGTGCCGTTCACCGACGAGGACAACAAGACGCTGGCGCTCGAGACCTTCCGCGCGAACGCCCCCACCGAGGAGGTGCTCGCCGCGCTCGACGTGGACGACGACTTCCCGATCACCCCCTACGCGTTCCAGTACGGCCTGATCGGCAAGGCCAAGACGAACAAGAAGACGATTGTCCTGCCTGAGGGCGAGGAGGACCGCATCATCAAGGCGGCCGACTTCCTGCTCGAGCGCGAGGCCGTGAACCTCATCATCGTCGGCGAGAAGGACGCCATCCTCGCCCGCGGCAAGGAGCTCGGGCTCAAGTACCTCGACCGCGCCCGTTTCCAGTCCATGGACGACGAGGAGATCCTCAAGCCGATGGTCGAGAAGCTGTGCGAGCTGCGCGCCAAGAAGGGCATGACCGAGGAGCAGGCCCGCAAGCAGCTCAAGGACGCCAGCTACTTCGGCACCATGCTCGTCGTGCTCGGCCAGGCCGACGGCCTGGTCTCCGGTTCCGTCAACTCCACCGCCAACACGGTGCGCCCGGCCCTGCAGGTCATCAAGACCAAGCCCGGCCAGAAGCTCGTCTCCGGCGCGTTCCTCATGTGCTTCAAGGACCACGTGGCCGTGTTCGCCGACTGCGCCATCAACCTGAACCCGACCGCCGAGCAGCTCGCCGAGATCGCCATCCAGTCGGCGGCGACCGCCAAGTCGTTCGGCATCGACCCGAAGGTCGGCATGCTCTCCTACTCCACGCTCGGCTCCGGCAAGGGCCCGGACGTCGACGTCGTCGAGGAGGCCACGAAGCTCGTCAAGGAGAAGGCCCCGGACCTGCCGGTCGTCGGCTCCATCCAGTTCGACGCCGCCTGGTCGCCCACCGTGGCCGCCACGAAGGCCAAGGGCAACGACGTCGCCGGCCACGTCAACGTGTTCGTGTTCCCCGACCTGTGCGCCGGCAACATCGCGTACAAGGCCGTGCAGCGCTCCTCCGGGGCGCTCGCCATCGGCCCGGTGCTGCAGGGCCTCAACAAGCCGGTCAACGATCTGAGCCGCGGCGCGCTGGTGCAGGACATCATCAACACCGTCGCCCTCACCGCCGTCACCGCGCAGTGATCCGATGAACGTCCCCACGGTCTTCCCGTCATTCGGCGGGAGGACCGTGTCTTGTAGCAAGCAGCGAGTAATCTAAACACTTGGAAAGCCGTGTTTCACGGTACGACAACCACAATGGAGGATGCCCACAATGGCGAAAACCGTCCTTGTCATCAATTCCGGCTCCAGCTCGATCAAGTACCAGCTGGTGGACCTCGAGACCGGCGAGGGTCTCGCTTCCGGCCTCGTCGAGAAGATCGGCGAGCCGATCGACGGCCACTACAAGCACGAGTACAACGGCGAGAAGCATGAACTCGAGGAGCCGATCCACGACCACGAGCAGGGTCTGAAGCGCGTCCTCGGCTTCTTCGAGGAGTACGGCCCGAAGCTGTCCGACGCGGGCATCGTCGCCGTCGGCCACCGTGTCGTCCAGGGCGGCTCCCTCTTCCCGAAGCCGGCCCTCGTCACCGACAAGACCATCAACCAGGTCAAGGATCTGGCCGTCCTCGCCCCGCTGCACAACGGCCCTGAGGCCAAGGGCGCCGAGGTCATGCGCTCCCTGCTGCCGGACGTGCCGCAGATCTTCGTCTTCGATTCTTCCTTCTTCTTCCAGCTGCCGAAGGCCGCCAGCACCTACGCGCTGAACAAGGAGATCGCCGACCAGTACCACATCCGCCGCTACGGCGCCCACGGCACCTCCCACGAGTTCATCTCCTCCGTGGTGCCCGAGGTCGTCGGCAAACCGGCCGAGGGTCTCAAGCAGATCGTCCTGCACATCGGCAACGGCGCCTCCGCCTCCGCCGAGGTGTCCGGCAAGCCGGTCGAGACCTCCATGGGTCTCACCCCGCTCGAGGGCCTCGTCATGGGCGGCCGCACCGGCGACATCGACCCGGCCGTGGTCTTCCACCTGATCCGCAACGCCCACATGAACGTGGACGAGCTGGACGCCCTGTTCAACAAGCGCTCCGGCATGACCGGCATGACCGGCTTCGGCGATCTGCGCGAGGTCCACCGTCTGGTGGCCGAGGGCAACGAGGACGCCAAGCTGGCCCTCGACGTCTACGTGCACCGCATCGTGAGCTACATCGGCAACTACACCTACCAGATGGGCGGCTGCGATGTCATCACCTTCACCGCCGGCGTCGGCGAGAACGACGACATCGTGCGCAAGATGGTGTGCGACAAGCTCGCCCCGTTCGGCGTGAAGCTGGACGAGGAGAAGAACGCGACCCGCTCCAAGGAGCCGCGCATCATCTCCACCCCGGATTCCTCCGTGGTCATCGCCGTCATCCCGACGAACGAGGAGCTGGCCATCGCCCGCAAGTCCGCCGCCATCGCCGAGGCCGGCGAGGACACCTACGGCAACAAGTTCGCCAAGTGAGTCCCGTCGCCTAGGCCCGTCCGACCGGTCGCCTAGACCGTGGGACGGATTGATACGGCATACGGGAAGGCCCCTGATCTCCATCATCATGGAGGTCAGGGGCCTTCCCGTATTCGATTCGCTTCCGGGCTGTCTCGACGGCTACTCCCCCAGCAGCCCCCGCCACATACCCGTGAAATCGGGCAGCGTCTTGCGCGTGGTCTCCACGTCGACGACGAGCACGCCGTGCACCGCCAATCCGATCATCGCGGCGAACGTGGCCATGCGATGGTCGGCGTAGGACTCCATCACCGCGCCGTGCAGGTCGCCGCGCGGCACCGGCGTGATCGCGATGCCGTCGGGCAGCTCCTCGGCCTCGCCGCCGATCCGCCTGATCTCGGTGACGAGCGCCTCCAGACGGTTCGTCTCATGGCCGCGCAGATGTCCGATGCCGATCATGCGCGTCGGCGCGTCGGCGAATACGAGAATCGCGGCGAGCGACGGCGCGATCTCGCCGGCCGCCGTCAGATCGAAATCGCCGAGACCGCGGATCGTGCCGTCGGACGTGACCTGGCAGTAGCGCACGCCGTCCTCCTCGGGAAAGGCGACGGTCGCACCCATGCGCTCCAGATAGCCGGGCAGGAGACCGCCCGGCTGCGTGGTCTCGACCGGCCAATGCGGCACGCGCACGGTGCCGCCGGCGATGAGCGCCGCGCCGAGGAACGGCGCCGCGTTCGACAGATCCGGCTCGACGACGACGCGCTCCGGCAGCTGCAGCGCGTGCGGCGCGACGGTCCACACGCGTGCCGCCTCGTCGGCCGAGGCCGCTCCCCCGGCGCCGTTCACGTCGGCGACGGTCATGCGGATGTGCGGCAGGCTCGGCGTCTTCTTCCCCGTATGCGTGAGCGTGAGACCGCCCGGCAGACGCGATCCGACGAGCAGCAGACCGGAGATGAACTGCGACGATCCGGACGCGTCGATGGACACGTGCGCAGCTTCGGCGGGAAGTGCGGCGGGCGGCGTGACGGTGAACGGCAGGAAGCCTTCCTCGCCATGGTATTCGACCGTCGCACCCAACTGCTCCAATCCGTCGAGCACCGGCTTCATCGGGCGTGCATACGCCTGCTCGTCGCCATCGAACCGCACCGGGGCGTCGGCGAACAGGGCGAGTCCGGGCACGAAGCGCATCACCGTGCCGGCGAGTCCGCAATACACGTCCACGTTGCCATGGAAGCGTCCGTCGGCGGGCGGCGTGACGGTGACGGTCGTCTCATTGCCCGGGGCGACGGCGCAGGTCACGCCGAGCGCCTCCAACGCGCCCATCATCAGTTCGGTGTCGCGCGAGCGCAACAGGCCGACGAGCGTGACCGGTTTCTTCCCCAATGCGGCGAGAATCAGATACCGGTTGGACAGGGATTTGCTGCCGGGAATAGTGACGACGGCATGCAACGGGCCGTCCGCCTTCGGCGCGGCCCACAGGTTCTTCTGCGATTCACTCATGCCACCATCGTATCGGCATCATGGCCGAACCGCGTGGATGCGTCCGTCTTACTTGGAGCGCTCCTCTCATACCCCTGTTTGAGCACGTCGTTGAGCTTCTGCAGCAGCGTGGACGGATTCGCGTTCTCACGCGACTGGCGCAGCTTGTCCTGGAAGTCGTTGATCGCGCCCGACGAGGCGTCGAGGTCGACCAGCTGCGCGGACAGCGTCTGGAGCTGCTGCGCCTGGTCCGAACCCGAGCTGATGGCCGAGATGTCGCCGAGCGCCTTGATCTGGTCGACCACGGCGGCCATCTGGTCGAGCGACTGGGTGAGCGTGCCGGAGAATTCGGAGACGACCTTCGCCTTCGCCTTCGCCAACGATTCCGTCGACGTACGGCAGGAGGCGATGTACTGCTCGTATTGGGCGGTGAAGTCGCTGTCGTACACGGTGCCGCTCGGCGTGTTCCCGCAGGCGTCGTTCATCGTGGACAACGCCTGGGCCGAATCCGCGAGATTGGCGGACATGTCGGCGAACCGGTTCGCCTGGCGCACATAGGAGGCGTAGGCGGCGGCGACGTCCGTGTCCCTGTTGGCCCTGAGATCGGCGAACGACGCCGCGGATTCACGCAGCTTCGCGGCCTGCGTCTTGAGTGCGCTCACCTTGTCCGCATCGTAGCCGACACCCTGCGTATAGAGGAATCCGAGCGCGTCGTCGATGGCGGCCGAGGTCTTCTCGTATTGGCGCTGCATCGCCACCGTGCGTTTCGTTCCGGCCGAATAGTCGGAGGCGCGCACCGAACCGAACGGACGGACGACGACGAGCGTGACGATCAGGGCGATGACCACGATGACCACGACGACCGCGACGGCCACGCCGATCATCGCGGCGGCCGGCGGGCGGCGACGCGGCAGTTCGACGGGAGCCACCAGCGTATCGAAATCGGGGGCTTCGAGCGGATCGCGCGGAACGTCGTCGGAAGCAGGTCCGGTGGGTTCCGCATCGCCGGTCACGGCAGGGGCCGTGGCGGGAACATCCGCGGAAACGTCCGCGGAAACGTCCGCAAGATCGCCCGTAGGTGCGTCCGCCGCGGGACCGCCCGCGGTGAAGGAACCGTTATCCGCCGCGTCCGCGCCGAGAGGCGGGATGACCGTCGTCTCCTCACCGTGGTGCTGCATGTCCTCGGAGGAGCCTTCACCCTGCTTGTCGTCGGTCATACCTTCTCCCTCTGTCTGGCGGGTGGCGGGGGACGCCGCGAAGACGCGGCGGCGCGTTCATGCGATTGCGCAAAGCAAGTGTACTGGTGAGAGAAGACGGCCATGTATCATGCGCGCCGTACATACGGACCCGCGCATGCGGCCCGTCGCGCGCCGGCGTCGTCAGCGGTCGGAAGCGATGCGGGACTCCGGCATGTCCGCCCTGCGCGCCGCCTGTTCGGCGGTCTGCGCGTGCACGAGCTCCATGGCGACGCGATCGGCCTCGATGGCGGCGATCTGCCGCGAGAACACGATAAACCAGCCGAGGAACAGCATGCCGGCGAGCGCCTCCACGTTGGTGAGCGTGTTGCGGCCGAGCATCATGTTCCCCCAGAATCCGGCGCACAGGAGCGCGGCCAGATCGGAGCCGACCATGACGACCCTGCTGATGCGGGGGGCGAGCCACGGCAGCAGGAGGAACAGGACGAGCATGACGAACGGCAGGCCCTTCGCGCAGATGTTATGCATGAGGTTGTGCGGCGTGTAGCGGAACGCGCCGATGCCGATGAACGCGAGACCGGAGACGGTGAGCAGCACGGACAGCACGGCGATGCGCACGGTGAAATGCGGGATGTCGTAGCCGCGGTTCGGATCGTCGCGCGTGCGGTCGTGCCATAGTCTCATGAGCCGTTCGGTGGTGACGAGCTCGGACACGGCGAAGTAGCTGACGATGATGACGCACACGCCGGCGAGCATGAGCGTCGAGTTGAACATCGTGGCGGCGAACGTGGTGCGGTCGCCGAGCTGGGAGAAGTTGTTGTGGTACCAGTACGGGTCGTCGGTGGTGAGTCCGGCGACGCACACGCCGGAGACGACGAAGAACGGCAGGAGCGAGGCGAGGGTCTTCGCGCTCATCATCTCCGCCTGCACGAACGTCATGTAGCCGACGACGCCGGCGAACGCGGCGCATACGGACGACATGTAGCCGACGAACAGCGTGCCCATCATCTCGTTGATGGCGCCGAGCAGCGCGAACGTGGAGAGGAACGTGGTGGCCGCGTACACGACGGACAGGGCGAGCGTCTCGAACGTGCGGCGCAGCGGCACGAGCCATCCGGCCTTGAGCGTCATCGACCGCGAATGGCTCATGTATCCGGCGCAGAAGGAGAGGACCGCGCAGGCGGCGACGATGCCGGAGCATACGGAGAAGCGGCGTTGCGTGACCTGCCAGATGGCGGAAGCGTATTCGAGATACAGGTTCATGCCGACGGCGCCGGCGAACGCGCACAGGATGAAGGCGACGAGTCCGCCCGTCTCGGCACGCTGGTGGCGGCCCATGCGCATCGTCTCCATGGCTCCTCCCGTTCGTGTCACGTCCACCTGTATTGTACAATGACTGATTGTGCCTGCTTCGGCAGAGCCACGACGGGCTGTAGCGCAGCTTGGTAGCGCGTCTGCTTTGGGAGCAGAATGTCGCAGGTTCAAATCCTGTCAGCCCGACCCGAAAGCCCTACTCCCGCTTGGGATGTAGGGCTTCTTTGTTTTGCTTCGAGGCTGCTCGTTAACATAATTCCAGTGTTAACGGATTAGCCGAATCCGCTAACACTTTTTGTTAACGTCGGACGATGCCAGTAATCCTTGTGATTCCAAGGGTTTGGGTACGATTGGCGGCATGTCCACGATGATTGACGTGTATCCAACGACGGATTACCTGCCCTTGGTCGAAGAGACGCGAAGCCGCACCCAGAAGCTCTATCAGCGACTGCTCGACCGGTACGGCATCGACAGCACCGTGGAGGTGAAGGCGTTCTATTACTGCAATCCCGACGAAGAATTACGTCGCGTGGATCCGGCCACTCGCTGGCGTACTGAAATGGATCTCTACTTCACATATGCGATTAACGGCGAGTGGCGTTCGGGGTCGTTCCCGACGCTGATGAAGCGCGCTCTGATCGAGCAATACGATATTGATGACTTCATGAACTCCGATGGGGAAAGGGGCTACCCGCCATCACGGTTGGGGGAATGCGAGCCGCTCGATGCCAATGAGTTCGACGTGCCGCTATCGGGGGAAGAAATGGGAGGTTTTTATGGATTAAATAAAAACAAGGAGTCAAGCCCGTCTCGTGTTGTGCGCGAGACGGGCTTAACTTGTGCGAGAGCCCCCGAAAGGCTATTCCGTGCCCATTCCGAATCCCTTGTTCACCGGCCCGTTGGGCTGTGGCTTTCTTCGGCGGGTTGGCGGAATCGGCCCGACGCCGGTGATTTCGGAGGATGGGCCGGTGTTGTCAGTTCCATCCTCCGACGAGTTCGAGACAGCAGTGGCCCGCCACCGAGTGTCCTCGGTAGGTGCCGACCACTTGGCTTGCGCCTTCGTATTTGCGGCCGGAGGGGTTCGGCGAGGCGATTTCCTGTTCGTCCATGATGGATGTGACGGTGAGCTTCGCTTCCCATTCGGGGATGGAGATAGTCCATCCGGTCGGGTATTTCATGCCGGTCACAGGACTTTCCCACACGTTGAAGGAGTCGTCGACCATCGGATCCACGCCGGCGGAAGATTGGGTGCCGTCCTCGTGCAGGACGCTGGCCCAGCAATGTTCGCTGCCGGTGGCCAGTTCGGTTACACCCCATAGGCTGATCACGTCGGGATCGTTGTCGAAGCAGAGGTTCATCCACAGCCATTTGCAGTTGTAGCCGTCCTTGAGGCTTCTGTCTTTGGGCATGCCGGCGAACTGACGGTCCATCCATACCATCCCCTCCACCTCGTGGCGCTGGCCGTCGAGAGTGATGACGCCTTTGGCGGCCATGTGCGGGAACGAGTATTGGTAGTTGGCCACTCCGGCGATCTGGAAGTAGCCGGTACCGAGACTGTAGAGTGGGTATCCGGTGCCGTGCAGGTCGAGGTAGATGGATCCGTCCGGCATGGCCGATGCGATGCGCATGTTGTCGAGGTCGCCTTCGATGACGTCCTTGTCGGTGTGGATGTGCAGTCCCTGGCCTGCGACTTGTCCTCGCCTGACCTTGTAAAAGCGGTCTTCGTGACGGTAGATGCGTCCGGTCTCATCGGTGATGGACAGCACGCTGTTGATCATGCGCACCGGCAGGTATTTGGAGAGCTGCAGGACGCTGACGTGGTACATGAAGTCGAGGGTGTGTCCGTCCGCCTCGAAATGGCCGACCCAGAACCATGAGTTGCCGGCTTTGTCGGTGCGGATGAAGGTGTCCCGGATGGGGTCCACCAGCGGTTCGGTGCCGTGGCGGAAGGTGCG
Organism: Bifidobacterium sp. LH_426; assembly: GCF_056356875.1. Lineage (NCBI taxonomy): Bacteria > Bacillati > Actinomycetota > Actinomycetes > Bifidobacteriales > Bifidobacteriaceae > Bifidobacterium > Bifidobacterium sp. LH_426. The sequence continues at coordinate 200,624 of NZ_JBKEVB010000005.1, read as the reverse complement.
GATGTTGTGGGTCAGCGAGTTGTTCGTGGTGTTCATCATGTCTCGTTTCGTTTTGGTTCCGTGTTGTCTGTTGATGCGCTGTCGGTTCGGTCACTGTCCGGCGAGGGTCCGTTTCGTCGCGCCACGGCGAGTCCGAGTCGTCAAGAGCGCCGTGATGAGGGCGGCCGCGAGGATGACCGCGATGGCGGCGAATGCCAGCGTCGAGCCGAGTATGGATTGCGCGTGTCCGGTGGCGGTGGGCGCGAGTGTGGTGGACAGCGCGGAGATGGACACGATGAGGGCGGTGCCCATCGAGGAGGCGATCTGTCCGACGGTGTTGGTCACGCTTTGCGCGTGTCCGATGTTTTCGTTGTCGAGCGCGTTGATGCCCCAGGTGTTCACCGGGGTCATGGCGAACATGAGTCCCGTGTAGAGCACGGTGTAGGCGCATGCCGTGAGGATAACCGAGGCGTCCGCGCCGAGCAGAGCCATGAGCACGCCGCCGATGGTCATGACCGTCAGGCCGGGCAGGGCGACCTTGCGGATGCCGTATTTGTCGAACATGCGGCCCGAGACGATGCCGCAGCATGCGCCGATGAGGGCGCCGGGAAGCATGGCGAGCCCGCTGGCGGTGGCGGATGCGCCGAGCACGGTCTGGATGAACATCGGCACCATGACGTTGCAACCCATGAGGGCCGCCTGCATGCATGCCACGATGATCACCGAATGCGCATAGGTGCGGTTGGCGAGGATTCCGACGCGCAGCATCGGTTCCTTCGCCTTGAGCTGTCGGCGCACGAACACGGCCACGAGCAGCACGCCGACGACGATCAGCGAGACGGTGAGCATCATGTTGCCGGTGGACGTGAACGTGGACAGCCCGTACAACAGGCATGCCAGACCGACCGAGGAGAGCAGCACGGAGACAAGGTCGAACGCACCCGGTTGGAAGCCGTCGAAGTTACGCAGGTAGACGGCGGCCAACGCGATGACGATCAGCGAGACTGCCGCCATGATGACGAACAGCGTGCGCCAGCCGAACGAGTCGATGATCACGCCGGAGACGGACGGGCCGAGCGCCGGGGCGAAACCGACGACGAGTCCTGTGATACCCATTGCCGTACCGCGGCTTTCCTTGGGGAACACGAGCAGGATCACCGCGGTGACCATCGGCATGATCGCGCCGGTGCACAGGGCCTGCAGCACCCGGCCGACCATGAGCAGGGGGAAGGTCGACGCGAATGCGGCGACGAGACTGCCGGCCGCGAACAATGAGATGCATCCAATGAACAGCCTGCGGGTGGAGAAGCGCCCCATGAGGAACGCGGCGAGCGGGATGACCATCGCCTCGACCAGAGAATAGCCGCTGGACAGCCACTGAACGGTGGTGGAATCCACCCCGAGGTCCTTCATGATGGACGGCAGCGCCGGCGTGACCACCGACATGTTGAGCACGGCCAGCAATGTGCCCATGAGCAGCACGATGACCATGATCCATTGTTTTCTGTTGATGCCAAGTTTCACAATAACACTCCAATAAGCAATAGTTATTGATTATTCAACGGGCATCAATTATTATCGAAACGCAACGGATGACAACCACCGATATGCGACATTTCTCGCTTATTCGACGATTCGCCTGAATCGTCGAACAACCCACGGCTTATGGGACGGAGCGGGAATGACGCTACCGGCAGAACGAAAGGAGCATGGTGACCGATCTGCGCATCATCAAAACCCGCAAGGCAATCCGCGAGGCGTTCCTGCGCCTACGGGCATCAGGAGTTCCGGTCTCGAAGGTCAAGGTCAAGGGCATCTGCGACCTTGCGCTCGTCAACCCGAGCACGTTCTACAAGCATTACCTCGACGTATACGACCTCAACGACAAGCTTGAGGACGAGACCATCGACGCGATGCTGGAGCATTACCCCGACAAGGACAAGATCCTGTCCGATCCACCCGCATTCCTCAATGGCTGGAGACCGGCCATCGACAGCCAGATCGACGATCTGCGCGTCCTGTTCGCAGGCCGCCCCGAAGCCATGTTCCGCAAAATCGAATCGACGCTCGTCGAACGTTACTCCGCCCGAGCAGCGAACGAACGCGAGCGCATCGCCGCCGTCTTCTCCATCGCCGGGGCCCTCCACTCGCTTGGCCTGCTCAAGCTGGAAGGCGGACAAAGCGACGACGAGATCATCGCGGCGGTCGTCGAAAACCTCAACGCCATCGCCGCTCGGATCCCCGACGGGCGATAACGAACACCCCCTATACGAATCAACGGCATCATCACACGGATACTCTTTAATCATCTAGTCGATCATCATGGAACAAATAACAGAACGTCATCCCATCCCCTCGTCGGCATCGAACGCACCGTGCTGGCCGCGATGGTGTTCCTGACGCTCGGCATTGTGATCCGTTCGGCATGCGGCACCATCGGACTGTGGGCCGGCACGTTCGTCATCGGTTGCTCGATCGCGGTGGGCAACGTTCTGGTGCCGGCCATAGTCAAACGCGATTACCCCGGTCACACATCACTTGCCACCGGCATGTACTCCGCATACATGACCGGCATGGCCGCGTTCGCCTCGGCCGTGACATTGCCCCTGTCCGATGCAATCGGGCGGCGGGGCACGCTCGGCATCTGAGCCATTCCCGCCGGAATCGTCACGCTGCTGTAGCTGTGGCGTTCACGGGCGAATGCGCGAAGGACGACCCCGGCTGCGAAGACCACCACCGATGCGCAGCCCCGCAGCCGACGGAGTACGGCATCGGAGACCCGACTCCGAGTCTCCATGTGGAAAAGGCCGGAGGCATGGGCCGTCACCCTGTTCATGGGGCTGCAATCCGTGAACTATTACGTGTGCGCCACCTGGCTGCCCACCATCGAGGTCTCCTTCGGCGTGCCCGCCGACCGGACCGGCTGGCATCTGGCGGTCTTCCAGCTCGTCGGCATCGTCATGGGACTGCTCATCCCCGTGCTGCTGAAGGGCGACAGCCAGGTCGCCGCCGTTGTCGTCGCCAGCGTGCCATTGGCCATCGGCGCGCTCGGACTGGCATTCGCGCCGCGGCTCGATCTGCTGTGGATCATCGTCGCCAGCATCGGCTCGGGATGCTCTCTGGTCATGGCGCTCTCATTGATCGGATTGAAGACCTCGACCACCGAGGAGACGACGCAACTGTCGGACATGGCTCAATGCGTCGGATACCTGCTCGCCGCGGTCGGTCCCATGTTGGCCGGAACAATCTACGACATCACCTCGGGATGGCGGACGGTGCTCATCATGCTGGCCATACTGGCCGTCGCACAGACCGCCATCGGCATCATCATCGGACGGAATACGGAAGCGGGGCGATGACATGCTCGGCGAAACAACCCACGACGCAATGGTACTAGCCCGGTCGGTGGGCTACTATCGCAATCGGCGGCCGATCCTTGCCGACGTGAACCTCACCATTGCCACCGGCGGACTATGGGTGCTGCTCGGACCGAACGGAGTGGGAAAATCCACACTGCTGGAAATGATCGCGATGCGCACCTACCCCAACGTCGGCGAACTGCGCGTCTTCGGGGACCGAACAGTCGCGGGCTCGGACCCGGAGCGTCGTCGCACCCGCGTGGCCATCGTCTCGGCGGCGTTCGGGCACAACATCGGGTCGGGAATGAACCCGCTCACGGTCGTCGTCTCGGGGATTCCACGAGGAACGAAGGATTCGGCCGACGAGGCATACGAGAAGGTGTACGCGATGATGCGCCGGCTCGGCATCGCATATCTGGCCGGCAAACAGTGGCGCAACCTGTCCGAAGGCGAACGCACGAGGGTGATGATCTCACGCGCGCTCGTCTCGCCGGCGGATCTCCTGATCTTCGATGAACCGACCACCGGCCTTGATCTGGGCGGCCGTGAAACGGTGTTGCGAGAACTGTCGGCGCTGGCCTCGCGAGGGGACGAGCGCACGATGCTGCTCGTCACGCATCAGGTGGAGGACATCCCCGCCGGATTCGACCATATCGCGATGATGGGCCGAATGATGGAACACGAGTGCATGACATACCTCGACACGCATCCGCGCATCTACGCCACACTTGACGGCAACACGACACCGGGAACCATCACGTTCACCGGACCACTTGACGAAGGACTTACCGACGAACGTCTCGAATCGATGTTCGGCGTCCCGCTACACGTAGAGCGAACCGGGCAGCGATGGAGGGCCTCGCACCGGCTGCGTTTCGCATGAGCGGTCCGAATGAATGCCTCGTCGCCGGCTCCAGTGCTCCTCAGTCATTATGTCGCATTCGACTGGGGAGCACTGGAACCGATGCAGACACAACCGGGACACAGCGACCGCGGAAAACAACGAAATCAGCAGCGATCAGCGAAATCTCACGAAAGTCGTCCAAACGGCGTCATTGCAACGAAAACGCACCTAATGAAGTCCTCGAAAACCAGCGAATCAACCCTTCAAAATAACAAGGGGTTGCTCATTCGTCATCAGATGAATAGGGAGCACATGTCGCTCTCTTCGACATCGCAACCAGCGAAGCAAGCGAAAGCAGACCGCAAGAGTGCTAACACAGCTTCAGAACGGCATTCGCGACACGCCGCATGATTCCGCCATTTCCAAGCTCCAAGACGCTAACATTTTGCTAACAATGACCGTCACAATTTGCCAATCGCAGCGGCCTGAACAAAGAAACTCGAAACTCAAAAATGGCTTAATTCCAAGGTTTCTGAGGTCAACCAAGACGGCTGACCCGAGCCAAGAACCCTCGAATCCTAACAGGATGTCGCAGGTTCAAATCCTGTCAGCCCGACCCGTAGCCCTTGCTCACCCACCGGTGAGCAAGGGCTTTTTCTTTCTCTCTCCCCCGCCCGCAACTCCCATGGTGCGGCAACACAAAATCTCCATATCGGCGGAAAATGGCCGTTTGCGGCAACCGCACCATGAGGGTTTCACCGCACCATGGGGTCGCGGTCCCGGCACGGCGGCACGGTGGCACGATGCCACGGCGGCACGGGGCCTATGATCCCGGCACGGCAACGTCGACAACGCGGGTATCGGGTATACGGAAAAGACCCCGGGTTCCTTGGGAACCACGGGGTCTTGCCGGTGTCCGGGATGAGACTTGAACTCACACGCCTGTATAAAATAGGCACTAGCACCTCAAGCTAGCGCGTCTACCATTCCGCCACCCGGACAGGTGTTGTCTTGGCAACGAGTGAATACATTACCAGAACATGACGAATCGTCAAATCCGCGACACGCCGGTGGAGCGGAAAGACCGCCCCGCCGGCGCGCCCGTCGGGAACATCCGTCAGAAGTTGCGCGGCTGCTTCGGCTTCTCGGCGCTCATCAGCAGCATGAAGCTACGCGACTGCGCGGTAATCGCGAATCCGGCCTCGTAGTTGAGCACGGGCCCCTTCGGATTGTGCGTGTCGACGATGAGCTTCCACTTGCGCCCATAGCGCTCGTCCGGCAGCGTGAACTGGATGGGCTCGTAGTGGGCGTTGAAGATGAGGATGAAGTCGTTGTCGACCATTGGGTTGCCGTAGTAGTCGAGCTCGGGGATGTTGGAGCCGTTGAGGTACACCATCATCGAGAACGCGTGCGTGTTCTGCCAGTCCTCCATATCCATGATGGAGCCGGTGTGGTCGAACCATTCGACCTGCGGGATCGTCTCCGTGTCCTCCCCCGGCTCACGGCCGGAGAAGAAGCGGCGGCGGTGCAGGACCGGGTGGTCGAGACGTAGGTGGATGAGCTTCGAGACGAACTCGAACATGTCCTCGCGGGTCTCGTCGAGGTCCCAGTCGGTCCACGAGATCTCGTTGTCCTGGCAGTAGGCGTTGTTGTTGCCCTGCTGCGTGCGCTCCACCTCGTCGCCGCCGCAGATCATCGGGATGCCCTGGCTGACGAGCAGCGTGGAGAGCATGTTGCGGATCTGGCGCTGGCGCAGCTCGTTGACGTCGCGGATCGTGGTCGGCCCTTCGACGCCGCAGTTCCACGAGCGGTTGTTGCTTTCGCCGTCGCGGTTGCCCTCGCCGTTCGCCTCGTTGTGCTTGCCGTTGTACGAGACGAGGTCGTTGAGGGTGAAGCCGTCGTGTGCGGTGATGAAGTTCACGGAGGCGACCGGTCGGCGCCCGTTCATCTGGTACAGGTCGGACGAGCCCATGAGTCGCGACGCGAACTCGGGCAACGTAGACGGCTGCGAGCGCCAGAAGTCGCGCACGGTGTCGCGGTAGCGGCCGTTCCATTCGGACCAGCTGGACGGGAAGCCGCCCACCTGATAGCCGCCGGAGCCGAGATCCCACGGTTCGGCGATGAGCTTGACGCGGCTGATGATCGGATCCTGCTCGACGATGTCGAAGAACGCGGACAGCTTGTCGACCTCCTGGAACTGGCGTGCCAGCGTGGCGGCAAGATCGAAGCGGAAGCCGTCGACGTGCATTTCGGACACCCAGTAGCGCAGCGAGTCGGTGATGAGCTGCAGGGCGTGCGGCGAGCGCATGAGCAGCGAGTTGCCGGTACCGGTGGTGTCGAAGTAGTGCCGCTGGTCGTTGTCGACGAGACGGTAGTAGGCGCGGTTGTCGATGCCCTTGAAGCTCAGCGTGGGGCCCATGTGGTTGCCTTCGGCGGTGTGGTTGTACACCACGTCGAGGATGACCTCCATGCCGGCCTGGTGGTACGCCTTGACCATCGACTTGAACTCGTTGACCTGCTGACCGCGCTCCCCCGCCGACGAGTACGCGTTGTGCGGGGCGAAGAAGCCGATCGTGTTGTAGCCCCAGTAGTTCGACAGGCCCTTCTCCTGGAGGAACGAGTCGTTGACGAACTGGTGGATCGGCATGAGTTCGATGGCGGTCACGCCGAGCTTCTTCAGGTATTCGATGACGGTCGGGTAGGCGAGACCCGCGTAGGTGCCGCGGATGTCCGGCGGCACGTCGCGGTTGAGGTTGGTCATGCCGCGCACGTGCGCCTCGTAGATCACGGAATCGTGGTACGGGATGCGCGGGTGCTGGTCGTTGCCCCAGTCGAAGTACGGGTTGACGACCACGGATTTCATGGTGTGGGCGGCGGAGTCCATGTCGTTGAGCACGCCGTCGTTGTCCGGGTCGGAGAAACGGTAGGAGAACAGGCTCTCGTCGCCGTCGATGTTGCCTTCGATGGCCTTGGCGTAGGGGTCGAGGAGCAGCTTGGCGGGGTTGCACCTGAGGCCCTGGCCGGGGTCGTAGGGGCCGTGCACGCGGTAGCCGTAGCGCTGTCCCGGCTGGATGCCCGGGATGTAGTTGTGCCAGACGTACGAGTTCTGCTCGGTCATCGTGATGCGCGTCTCGTTGTCGTCATCGTCGAACAGGCACAGTTCGACGCTGTCGGCCACTTGGGAGAACAGCGCGAAGTTCACGCCGGCGCCGTCGTAGCTCGCGCCGTACGGATAGGTCAAACCTGGTCGTATCTGCATATTCACCAGTATCGCACCTCCATGTGTGGTGAATCGTCACCGTATATGAACAGTCGGTGATGGGTTGGGTCGCCGCCGTCGAATCGTGGCGATCCGCGATTCGGCGGCGCTCGTCGGCGGTCATGGGCCGCCGGAAGTCGTCAGTCGTGTGCGGTCAGTCGCCGTATCGTCTCGTGTTGGATGGCGATGATCGAATTGGACGCGGTGATGCGGGTGGCGAGAAGCTCCTCCCAGCCGACCCACGCGGATTCGACGTGCTCGTCCGGGTCGAAGTGCCGGGGCACGTTCCTCCACGCGTCCAGATGGATGACCATGATGTGGGCGAGTTCGTCGGTCATCCCCTCCGACGAATAGTAGTCGCCGACATGGTCGATGCGCATCGCCTCGTCGGAGGCGGGGGCGACGCCGGTCTCCTCGGCGAGTTCGCGCAGCGCCGCGGCGCGCACGTCCTCGCCCTCGTCCATGAGCCCGGCGGGCAGCCCGTACGCGAAGATGTCGCTGCCCGCGCGGTACTCGCGTTCGATGAGGTAGCGGTCCGTGGTCACGTCGTGCACGAGCATGACGACGCAGGGGGCGTGACGCAATACCTGCCGGCGGATCGGCACGACACCGCCGCCGTTCGTGGTCAGTCCGATGGTCATGTCCTCCACGTGGAAGATGGCGCCGCGGTAGACCTCGCGGCGTTCGATCACCTTCGCCGGCACGTTCATGTCGATGCCGTCGGAGCTGGCGTCGAGCACGGCGCGTTCGTCCGTCATCGTCTCACTCCCCTTCCGTCGTCATGTCCGTCGTCGCGTCAGCGCTCCGGTGGAGCGAAAGCGTCCACGGATCCGTGTCGCGGCGGATCCAGTTCGTTTCAGGGCGTTCGCCGAAACGCCGTTCGAGCGCGTCGGCGATGTCGCCGACGGCGTAACGGAACCACATCGATTCGATGGCCGAGTGCGGCGTGTTGACGAGGCACGGGCGCGCGTGCGCGTCGCCCGTGCCGAGCGTGACGCCCGCCGCGCGCATCGACGCCTCGTATCGCGCCTGTTCGATGGCGTCGGTGGCCGGATGATGGCGCAGGTCGCTGGTCACGTACACGTCGACGCCGGCGGCGCGCACCTCGTCGAACAGGGAGTCGCCGGAGCCGGGCAGCACGGCGACGGTCTCGACGGGCGTATCCGGGTCGCCGCACGCCTGCACGCCGAGCGCGGTGTCGATGGGCAGCGCGTCGCACACGCGTCGCGCGAACTCGCGCAGCGTGACGGGCTCCGGCAGGCGTCCGACGCGGCCGAGTCCGACGGGACCGGCCGCGCCCGGATCGTCGATCGGCACAAGCGCGCGCTGGTCGACGAGGCCGAAGCCGTCGGCCGCGGCCTGTCCGACGCCTCGCACCGCGCAGTCCGCGTTGGTGTGTCCCACCCACAGCGCGCATCCGGAGCGGCTGAGACGGTTCACGATCATGCCGCGCGCGCCCAGCCCGGACACCTGATGCACGGAACGGAAGAACAGCGGATGATGCGCGACGAGCAGGTCCGCGCCCCATTCCAGCGCCTCGTCGATCACGGCCATGGTCGGGTCGCAGGCGAACGCGATACGCGTCACCGGCGCCGTGAGGTCGCCGACGATGAGGCCGGGCGCGTCCCAGCTTTCCGCATATTTGAGCGGATACAGCGTTTCGAGCGTGTCGACGGCCTGGTTGAGGTTCGTCATCCTTCTCTCCTTTCCTTTCCGACGGCGGCCGGCCGGTGCTGGTCGGATGCGGGTCAGTGCGCGGCGAGTTGCCAGTCGTCGCCGATGCCGGTGGACACGTCCAGCGGCACGTCGAGCGCGACGGCGTGCTCCATCGCGTCCCTGACGAGTGCGGTCGCCCGCTCGGCCTCGCCGGGCGCGATCTCGACGACGAGTTCGTCGTGGATCTGCAGGATGATGCGGCTCTTCAGCCCGCCGTCCCGCAACGCCGAATCGGCGCGGATCATCGCGATCTTCATGATGTCGGCGGCCGTGCCCTGGATGGGCGCGTTGAGCGCGGCGCGTTCGGCGGCGTCGCGCACGGTGCGGCTGGTCGACTTCAGTCCCGGGAAGTAGCGGCGGCGGCCGAACATCGTCTCCGTGTAGCCTTTGCGGCGCGCCTCGGCGACGCATGATTCGAGATAGTCGTGCACCTTGCCGAACGTGGCGAAGTACTTGTTCTTGAGGCCCTCCGCCTCGCCGGGGCTGATCTTGAGCTGCTGGGACAGGCCGTACGTGCTCAGTCCGTAGGCGAGGCCGTAGCTCATGGCCTTCACGTGGCTGCGCTGGTCGGCGCTGATCTCGTCGACGGGCAGCTGGTAGACGAGGCTCGCCACGTAGCGGTGGAAGTCGGCGCCGCTGCGGAACGCCTCGATGAGCGCCTCGTCGCCGGACAGATGCGCCATGATGCGCAGTTCGACCTGCGAATAGTCGCAGCTCATCAGCGATTCGAAGCCCTCCCCCGGCACGAACGCGGAGCGGATCTCGCGTCCGGCCGCATTGCGGTTGGGGATGTTCTGCAGGTTCGGGTCGACCGAGCTCAGACGCCCGGTGGCGGCCACGGTCTGCTCGAACGTGGTGTGGATGCGCCCGTCGGCCGGGTTGACCGCGTCGATCAGCGTGGCGACGATCTGCTTCAACTTGTTGGTCTCGCGGTGGCGCAGAAGCGCGCCGAGGAAGCCGCTGGCCCGATCGTCGTCCGCGTTGCGCACGTACAGGGTCTGCAACGCGTCCGCGTTCGTCGTGTACGAACCGGATTTGGTGCGTTTCGTGGGCTTCAGGCCCATGTCCTCGAACAGGACCTTGGCGAGCTGCTTGGGGCTCTGCAGGTTGACGCGCGAACCGGCGTTCTCCCAGGCGATGCGCTGCGCCTGCTCGGCGTCGGCCGCGAAGCCGGCGCGCATGTCCTCCAGGCGGCGTTCGTCGACCTTCGCGCCTTCCGCCTCCAGCCCGTACAGGACGCGGGAGACGGGCAGCTCGATGTCGGTCAGGAGCTTCGACTGGTCGTCCGCGGCGATGCGCGGCCTGAGCTCGCGGGCGAGCGCGGCGACGATGGCCGCGTCGCGCAACGTGCCCTGATCGGGTTCCGCGCCGTCGTTCGCGCCGTCCACCGCGGCGCCGCCGGTCTCGTCGGCGTCGCCCGCGTCAAGGTCGAGCAGACCCTGCGTCGCCTCCTCGTGCTCCTCCAGATGGAGGTCGAGGAACTGGGCGGCGGCCTGTTCGAGCGAATCCGCGTGGAAGTCGGGTTTGACGAGGTAGCCGGCGAGCTTCGTGTCGAACGCGGGGGTCGGCAATGCGACGCCGGCGGCGGCGAGCAGATGCAGATGCTCCTTGTATCCGTGGACGGTCATCGTGCCCGCGTGGGCGGCCACCACGTCGCGCAGTGTGTCGACGATTCCGTCGTCCGCCAGCGCCGGCTTGTCGACGACGATGGCCTCGCCGCCGGCGAGCAGCACGACGGCGTCGACCGCGGCGCGGCCCGGACGCGCGTCTCCGGACGCGTACAGCACCCAATCGGGCTGATCGTCGGCCGTTCCGTCGGACGTTCCGTCGGCTGTTCCGTCGGCCGCGGGCAGATGGCGCTCCGCCCACGCACGCAGGGACGCGGCGTCCGCCGCACGTTCCGCATGCGGCATGTCGAGCGTCGGGGAATCGTCGGCGGCCGTCGACGCGCCGGACGGGAGCACGGGCGCGACGCCGTTGTTGAACGTCTTCATCAGACGGCTCTTGGTGCGCGCGCCGAATTCGAGCTTGGTGAAGAGGGCGTCGAGACGTCCCGCGTCGATGCCGGAGAACGTGAGGTCGTCGACGGTCACGCCGAGGTCGACGTCACGCACGAGCGCGTTGACCTTGCGGTTGAGCATCACCTGGTCGATGTTGGCGCGCAGCGCCTCGCCCTTCTTGCCGCCGATCTCGTCCGCATGCTCGCGGATCGCGTCGAGGGAGCCGTACTGGTTGATCCATTTGGCGGCGAAGCCGTCACCCACGCCGGGCACGCCGGGGATGTTGTCCGCCGTCTCGCCGCGCAGGGCCGCGAGATCCGGGTACTGCTGCGGCGTCACCTTGTATTTGGCGACGACCGCGTCCGGCGTCATGTGCTTGAGGTCCTTGAAATGGTGGCCCGGGTAGAGCACGGTGACGTTGTCGTCGATGAGCTGGAACGCGTCGCGGTCGCCGGACAGGACGAGCGTATGGTAGCCGGCCTTCTCGCCCATCGTGGCGAGCGTGCCGATCACGTCGTCGCCCTCGTAGCCGGGCTTCTCGATGTAGGTGACGCCCAGCGCGGCGAGCATCTCCTGGATGAGCGGCAGCTGGGTGAGCAGCTCCTCGGGGGCCGCGTCGCGCGTGCCCTTGTACTGGGGCAGCAGCTCGTTGCGGAAGGTGCCGCCCTTCACGTCGAAGGCGACGGCGAGATGGTCGGGCTTCTCCGAATCGACGACTTGCGAGAGCATCGAGGCGAAGCCCCAGACGGCGTTCGTGGCCTGTCCGGAGGAGGTGGAGAAGTTGTCGACCGGTAGAGCGAAGAACGCGCGGAACGCCAGCGAATGGCCGTCTACGACCAGCAGCGTTCCGCGCGTCGGCGTGGATTCTTGTTGCGCCATGTATCCGTGAACGTCCGTTCCGTTCGGCCCGTCTCAGCGCTCGTTGCGTTCCGGCTTCGGGTCGCCGTACTTGGCGATGATGGCCATGGCGAGACGCTTCTTCGGGATGCGCTGGTCCATCGAGGTCTTCTGGATCCAACGGAACGCGCCCTGCTCGGAGAAGTCCGCCTTGTCCATGAGCAGACCCTTCGCGCGGTCGACGAGCTTGCGCTCCTCCAGCGTGTCCTGCGCCTTCTGGAGGTCGGCCTGCGCCTTGGCGAGCTCCTCCTTGGTCTCCTTGAGCTTCGCCTCGCTGCGCTCGACGTTGTCGAGTAGGTCGTTGATCTCGGCGAAGCGGCCCATGGCGACCTCGAGGGCCGGGATGAGCTTGGACTCCTCGTACGGCTTGGTCACGTAGGCCATGGCACCGGCGCCCGTGGACTTCTTGACGAGGTCCGGCTGGGAGAAGGCGGTGAGCATGACCACGGGGGCGATGTTCTCGTCGCAGATCAGGCCGGCGGCGGTGATGCCGTCCATGCGCGGCATCTTGACGTCCATGCACACCACGTCCGGGCGCTTGGCACGCGTCAGTTCGACGGCCTCCTCGCCGTTGGCGGCCTCGCCGACGACCTCATAGCCGTTGTCCTCGAGCATGCCGACGAGGTCCATGCGGTTCACGGATTCGTCCTCGGCGACCACGACGGTGCGCTTGCGGTTCTCGTCCGCCTCCGCCGGGGCGGCCTCCTCACGGGGAGCGGCGGCCTCCTGCGCGACGGCCTCCAGCTCCTCCTCGGTCAGCACGGGCTCCATCTTCGGAGTCTGATCATCGGCGTTCTTAGCAGCCATGCCAGTCCTTTCCTCATATGCTTACAAAGTCATCCTTGGCGATTTTAACGCATAATCCCAGTGCCCGCCCGCACGACGTGCCCTCCCCTGAACGAAATCGCCACGCGGGACGCGCATCATGTGCGCCGCATCGCGCCGATGTGCTATATTGTCACGAGTGCCTTACGGCATCGTCGATAACCGGATACGCCCCCGTATCCCAATTGGTAGAGGAAGCAGCCTCAAAATCTGCGCAGTGTGGGTTCGAGTCCCACCGGGGGCACGGCTGAAATCCCCGCAATCTTCATGGTTGCGGGGATTTTCTGTATTCGTTCGGGCACAGTGGGCATACGTGGGCATAAAGGAAGGGTCCCTTATCAGCTATCAGCCGTGACGCTGATAGCTGATAAGGGACCCTTTCGCCGGCTCGTTCCGGCTTACGCCGGGAATTCGCCTATCGGCTCATTTCCGCGCTGATGGAATCAGTCGCAGGCGCCCACGGTGTGGACGTAGATGGAGTCGGTGCTGCCCGGCTGGTGCTCGCCCTGGGCGGAGCTCAGGATGACGATCTTGTCGCCGTCGACGACCTTGCCGGCGTCGCGCAGCAGCTTGTCGGTGAAGACCATGAGGTCCTTGCGGGACTTGTCATGGTAGTCCTCTTCGAGCAGGAAGGCCTCGGTGCCCCAGGAGAGGGCCAGCCAGTGGTAGGTGTGCTCGTTGTTGGTGATGCCGTAGATCGGGGCGGCCGGACGCTCGCGGGAGACGCGGTGCACGGTGTTGCCGGTCTGGGTGTAGGCGACGATGGCCTTGGCATTGAGCTTGTCGGCCAGGTCGACGGCGGCGGAGGAGACGGCGCCGGTGGAGGACATGTCGAGGTTCTTCAGGGCCGGGATGCGGTCGAAGCCGTGCTCGGTGGCGAAGCCGGAGATGCGGGACATGGTGGCGACGGTGACGGCCGGGTACTCGCCGACGGCGGTCTCGTTGGAGGTCATGGTGGCGTCGGCGCCGTCGAGCACGGCGTTGGCGCAGTCGGAGGCCTCGGCGCGGGACGGGACCGGGGAGTGGACCATGGAGCCCAGGACCTCGGTGGCCACGATGACCGGCTTGGCGTAGTGGCGGGACAGCTCGATGATGCGCTTGGTGGCCAGCGGGACCTCCTCGAGCGGGCACTCGACGGCCATGTCACCACGGGCGGCCATGATGCCGTCGAAGGTCTTGACGATGTCCTCGAGGTTCTCGAGGGCCTGCGGCTTCTCGATCTTGGCGACGATCGGGATGCGGCGGCCTTCCTCGTCCATGATCTCGTGGGCGCGGTCGATGTCGGTGGCGAAACGCACGAAGGACATGGCGATGATGTCGGCGCCGGTGCGGATGGCCCAGCGCAGATCCTCTTCGTCCTTCTCGGTCAGGGCCGGCAGGGAGACGGCGACGCCCGGCAGGTTGATGCCCTTGTGGGAGGACACCGGACCGGCCACGACGACCTTGGTGTACACGTTGTTGCCCTCGACCTTGGTGACCTCGAGACGGACCTTGCCGTCGTCGATGAGAATCGGGTCGCCCGGGTGGCAGTCGCCCGGCAGGCCCTTGAAGGTGGTGGAGGTGATGTGCTCGTCGCCCTCGACGTCGTCGGTGGTGATGACGAACTCCTGGCCTTCCTTGAGCTCGACCTTGTCCTCGCCCTCGGCGTTCTTCTTGAACCAGCCGCAGCGAATCTTCGGGCCCTGGAGGTCGACCAGCACGGCCACGTTGCGGCCGGCGGCCTTCGAGGCCTGACGCACGTTGTTGTAGACCTTGAGGTGGTCCTCCGGGGTGCCGTGCGAACGGTTCAGACGGGCCACATCCATGCCGGCCTCGACGAGGCTGGTGATGCCCTCGAGGGATTCGGTGGCGGGACCGATGGTGTCGACGATCTTGGCTTTGCGCATGTTGCCTATTCCTAACTATTGCAAGGGACGCAGGCCGGACGACCTACGTTTTCCACGGAACAGTGTACTAGCTTTCGCCCGTTCCTTCCAGTTTTCCCATCGGTGTGTTGTTAACGCTCACAGCCCAATCGCCGCAATACAAAGAACGCCCACGGAAAATCCCCTTTCAGGGAATTCCGTGAGCGTTCTCGTAGAATTCACCGGGCCGACGGATCATCCGCCGGCCGTCGGCCCCGATCGGCCGTCACGCCGACGTCACTCGCCGTCCGCGCCGGACTCCACGGCGGGCTTCGATCCCTTGCCCGCGTCCATCGCTTTCATCTTGACGACCGACGCGAGAGCCGCGCCGCCGATCGCGACGACGATCACGGCGAGCGACAGCCATGTGGGCACCTCGGGCACCCAGTGGACGCCCTCGCCGCCGTTGATGAACGGCAGCGTGTTGCCGTGCAGCGCCTCCATCACCAGCTTCACGCCGATGAACCCGAGCACGACGGACAGGCCGAGCGGCAGGTAGACGAGCTTGTCGAGCAGGGCTCCGAGCAGGAAGTAGAGCTGCTGCAGACCCAGCAGGGCGAACACGTTCGACGTGAACACGAGGAACGGGTCCTTCGTCAGACCGAAGATGGCCGGAATCGAATCGAACGCGAACATCACGTCGGTGGTGCCGATGGTAAGGAACACGATGAGCATCGGCGTCCAGTAGCGCATGCCGTTATGGGTGGTCCTGAGCTTCTCGCCGTCGTATTCGTCGGTGATGCGGATCACCTTGCGCAGCGTGCGGATGATTCCGTTCTCCTGGTACTCCTCGTCGTCATCGCCGCCGATGACCAGCTTGACGGCCGTATAGATGAGGAACGCGCCGAAGATGAAGAACACCCACGTGAAACGGCTGACGAGCGCCGCGCCGATGAGGATGAACACGCCGCGGAAGAGCAGCGCGATCGTGATGCCCACGGACAGCACGTACTTCTGAATCTGCTTCGGCACGGCGAAGTTCGACATGATGATGACGAACACGAACAGGTTGTCGATGGACAGCGAATACTCGGTGAGCCATCCGGAGTAGAACTCGATCGCGGGCTTGGAACCGGCGAAATACCAGATGCAGCCGCCGAAGATCAACGCCATGACCACGAAGAAGGCGATGTGCTGGACGCATTCCTTCGTGGAGGGCACGTGCGGCCTGCGTCCGATGACGAACAGGTCGACGATGAAGAACAACGCAAGCACCACGAACGTGGCGATTTCAAATGCAAGAGGGGTTTCGGCCATGATTCCCTACCCTAACGCATCTCTATGACCGCTCTTCCCCGTTGCCGTGGCTCACTCGTTCGCCTTCGCTTTCCCTGCGACGCTCGCGACGCTATCGCTGCTCGCTGCTACGAAGGCTCACTCGTTCGCCTTCGTCATCTGACGCAGCTCCTTCTTCAGATCGCGGATCTCATCGCGCAGACGGGCGGCGAGTTCGAACTGGAGCTGTTCGGCGGCGGTGTGCATCTGCTCGCTCAGCTGGCGGATCAGATCGGCGAGGTCCTGGGCGGGCAGTCCGGCCTTGAGGATCTCCTCATGGCGCTTGTCCGCCTCGGCGGCGTCGAACGCGGGCACGCCCAGATGCGTGTTGCCCGCCTTGCCGGCGTTGCGGTAGCCGCCTTCGAGCAGGGTGGCCGTGTCCACGTCCTCCTTGGCGAGCATGTCGTTGACGTCGCTGATCTTCTTGATGAGCGGCTTCGGGTCGATGCCGTGCTCCTTGTTGTACGCGATCTGCTTCTCACGGCGGCGTTCGGTCTCGTCGATGGCCTGCCGCATCGCCTCGGTGACCTCGTCCGCGTACATGATGACCGTGCCGGACACGTTGCGCGCCGCGCGGCCGATCGTCTGGATGAGCGAACGGTAGGAGCGCAGGAAGCCCTCCTTGTCGGCGTCGAGGATCGCGACGAGCGACACCTCGGGCAGGTCGAGGCCCTCGCGCAACAGGTTGATGCCGACGATCACGTCGATCTTGCCTTCGCGCAGCATGCGCAGCAGCTCGACGCGGCGCAGCGTGTCCACGTCGGAGTGCAGGTATTCGACCTTGATGCCCCGTTCGAGCAGATAGTCGGTGAGGTCCTCGGCCATCTTCTTGGTGAGCGTGGTGACCAGGGCGCGCTCACCCTTGGCGACGCGGTCCTTGATCTCGGCGAGCAGGTCGTCGATCTGCCCCTCCGTGGGACGCACCTCGACCTTCGGGTCCAGCAGTCCGGTCGGACGGATGATCTGCTCGACCACCCCGTCGGACAACCCTAGCTCGTAGTCGCCGGGCGTGGCGGACAGGTACACGGTCTGGCCGACGCGTTCAAGGAACTCCGGCCATTTGAGCGGCCGGTTGTCCATCGCGGAGGGCAGGCGGAAGCCGTGTTCGACGAGCGTGCGCTTGCGCGACGCGTCGCCCTCGTACATGGCGCCGATCTGCGGGACGGTCACGTGCGACTCGTCGATGACGAGCAGGAAGTCGTCGGGGAAGAAGTCGAGCAGCGTGTGCGGCGGCGTGCCGGGCGCACGGCCGTCGAAATGTCGTGAATAGTTCTCGACGCCGGAGCACACGCCCACCTGGGTGAGCATCTCGAGGTCGTAGGTGGTGCGCATGGTGAGGCGCTGCGCCTCCAGCTCCTTGCCCTGCTTCCTGAGTTCGGCGACGCGCTCGTCGAGCTCCTCGCGGATCGTCTTCAACGCGCGTTCCATACGCTCCGGCCCGGCCACGTAATGCGAGGCGGGGAAGATGTGCACCTCGTTCTCCTCGGCGATCTCGTCGCCGGTCAACGGGTGGAGCGTGGAGATGCGGTCGATCTCGTCGCCGAAGAACTCGATGCGCACGGCGAGCTCCTCGTACACGGGGATGATCTCCACCGTGTCGCCGCGTACGCGGAACGTGCCGCGCGTGAACGCGATGTCGTTGCGCTTGTACTGCATGGCGACGAACTTCCGCAGCAGCTGGTCACGGTCGATCTGCTGGCCGACCTTGAGCAGCAGCATGCGGCCCGCGTATTCCTCCGGCGTGCCGAGGCCGTAGATGCACGACACGGTGGCGACGACCACGCAGTCGCGTCGCGTGAGCAGGTTGGCGGTGGCCTGGTGGCGCAGACGCTCCACATCGTCGTTGATGTTGGAGTCCTTCTCGATGTACGTGTCGGTCTGCGGGATGTACGCCTCGGGCTGGTAGTAGTCGTAGTAGGAGACGAAATAGCTCACCGCATTGTCCGGCATGAGCTCGCGGAATTCGGCGCACAGCTGCGCGGCGAGCGTCTTGTTCGGCTCGATGATGAGCGTCGGCCGCTGCAGCCGTTCGATGAGCCAGGCGGTGGTGGCGGTCTTGCCGGTGCCGGTCGCGCCCATGAGCACGACGTCGTTCTCGCCGTTCTCGATGCGTGTGGCGAGCTCGTCGATGGCCTGCGGCTGGTCGCCGCTCGGCCGGTACGGCGATTTGACGACGAACGGCCTGTCCTCGCGCTGGATGTTGAACCCCATCACTGCTCCTTCCATTCGGCGACCAGTCTATCAACCTGCTCGAACATGCGTTCGAGCGGCTGTGTGGCGTCGATGACGGCGTCGGCGATCGCCTCGCGCTCCGACCGCGTCGACTGGTGGCGGATGCGTGCCTCGGCCTGCTCACGCGTCATGCCGCGCGTCGCGACCATGCGTTCGATCCGCGTCTCGACGGGTGCCTCGACCGTGACGATATGGTCGAAGCGGAACGGGATGTCGCCGATCACCTCGGCGAGCAACGGCACGTCGTGCACGACGATGGCCGCGGCCGGATGCATGCGTTCCATGCGCGCCGCCGCGGCGTAGATCAGCGGATGCTCGATCGCGTCGAGCCGCTCCCGCGCGCCGGGTTCGGCGTCGCGCCCGAACACGTGGTCGGCGACCCATGCACGGTCCAACGTGCCGTCCGCCGCGACGGCGTCGTCGCCGAACTCACGCGCGATGGCCGGCAACGCCGCGCCTCCCGGCGCCACGACCTCGCGCGCCAACGCGTCATAGTCGATGTGCAGCGCGCCGTCCTCGCGCATCCGCGCCGCCACCGTGCTCTTCCCCGCCGCGATGCCCCCGGTCAATCCAATCCGAATCACGAAAACGCTCCTCCCCTTCTCTCCATCTCCCCATTTCCCATGGTGCGGTGAAACCCCCATGGTGCGGTAGGCGAAAACGACTTGATTCCGCCGTTATGAAGAAAGTGTGTTGCCGCACCATGGGAGAGATGGCCGATGATACGACGAAACCCGGCCCATCGGGACCGGGTTTCGTTTCAGGCGTTACGCCGTGAGCTCATGCCGTGAGGCGGAACTCACTTGCCGAGCAGCTGGTCGCGCAGGGCGGCGAGCTGATCGGAGTCGGCGAGCGTGCCGGTGGAGGTGTTGTCGGAAGAGTAGTTGGACACCTCTTCGACCTTCTCCTCCTTCGGGCCCTGGCCGTCGGCGGCAGCGGACTCCTCCGCGTGCTCGAGCTCCTTGGCCACGAACTCCTTGTGCTCCTCCCACAGCTGGTGGGCGGCCGCGTACTGGGACTCCCACTCCTCGCGCTGCTTCTCGTAGCCCGCGATCCACTCGTTGGTGTTCGGGTCGAAGCCTTCGGGGTACTTGTAGTTGCCCTGCTCGTCGTACTCGGCCGGCATGCCGTAGATGGCCGGATCGAAGTCCTCGGAGGCCGGGTCGACGGAGTCGTTGGCCTGCTTGAGGGACAGGGAGATGCGGCGACGATCGAGATCGACGTCGATCACCTTGACGAACACGGTCTCGCCCGGCTTGACCACGGTCTCCGGGTTCTCGACGTGACGGTTGGCGAGCTCGGAGATGTGCACCAGGCCCTCGATGCCGTCCTCGACGGAGATGAACACGCCGAACTGCACGATCTTGGTGACCTTGCCCTTGACGATCTGGCCGGGGACGTGGGTGCGGGCGAAGCGCTGCCACGGATCCTCCTGGGTGGCCTTGAGCGACAGGGAGATGCGCTCGCGGTCCAGATCGACGTCCAGCACCTCGACGGTGACCTTGTCGCCGACCTTGACGACCTCGGACGGGTGGTCGATGTGCTTCCAGGACAGCTCGGAGACGTGGATGAGGCCGTCCACACCGCCGAGATCGACGAACGCGCCGAAGTTGACGATGGAGGAGACGACACCCTCGCGGATCTGGCCCTTCTTGAGCTGCGAGAGGAAGGTCTCGCGCACTTCGGACTGGGTCTCCTCGAGGTACTGGCGACGGGACAGGACCACGTTGTTGCGGTTCTTGTCGAGCTCGAGGATCTTGGCCTGGATCTTCTGGCCGATGTACGGGGTGAGGTCGCGGACGCGACGCATCTCGACCAGGGAGGCCGGCAGGAAGCCACGCAGGCCGATGTCCACGATGAGGCCGCCCTTGACGGCTTCGATGACGGTGCCCTCGACGACGCCGTCCGCTTCCTTGATCTTCTCGATGTCGCCCCAGGCGCGCTCGTACTGGGCGCGCTTCTTGGACAGAATCAGACGGCCTTCCTTGTCTTCCTTCGTGACGACAAGGGCCTCGACGGTGTCGCCGACCTCGACGACCTCGTCCGGATCGACGTCCTTCTTGATGGAAAGCTCGCGGGAGGGGATCACACCCTCGGTCTTGTAGCCGATATCCAGGAGGACCTCGTCGTGATCGATCTTGACGACGGTACCCTCGACCAGATCACCATCGTCGAAGTTCTTGATGGTGGAATCGACTGCCTTGATGAAGTCCTCTTCGGTGCCGATGTCGTTGATGGCGACCTTGGTGACCTCAGTGTTGTTCTCTGCCATGTAGGTAATGGTTTCTCAATAGTTGGATGGATAATTACTCGATATTCAGTTATGGATGTGCCCATTGGACACGCGACTTTCCACAATACAGTCAGCCATGCCCAAAATCCCGGGCGTGTCGCCGTCGGTCAGGCCTCGCCTCCGGCCTTCGCCTGGCGCTCGGCCATCTCCACGACGTTGGCGAGGAGCATGGCGCGGGTCATCGGGCCGACACCGCCCGGGTTGGGCGAGTAGGCGGACGTCTTGTCATGGGCGGCCTTGTCGACGTCGCCCCTGACGCGCCAACGGCCCGCCTCCTCGTCGTAGACGCGCGAGACGCCCACGTCGAGCAGCACGGCGCCGTCCTTGACCATGTCGGGCTTGACGAATCCGGCGGAGCCCATCGCGGCGACGACCACGTCGGCGCGGCGGATGTGGTCGACGACGTCGCGCGTGCCGGTGTGGCACAGCGTGACGGTCGCGTTGACGGCGCGGCGGGTGAGCATGAGGCCGATCGTGCGGCCGATCGTGATGCCGCGGCCGAGCACGCACACCTCCTTGCCGTCCAGGTCGATGTCGTACGCCTTGAGCAGTTCGATGCAGCCGCGCGGCGTGCACGGCAGCGGCGTGTCGATGTCACCCTTGACGTGGAGCACGAGCTCGCCGAGGTTGTACGGGTGCATGCCGTCGGCGTCCTTGGCCGGGTCGATGAGGTCGATGATCGCGTTCTGGTCGATGCCCTTCGGCAACGGCAGCTGCACGATGTAGCCGGTGCACGCCGGATCCTCGTTCATCTCGCGCACCACGGCGGCGATGTCGTCGAAGGTCGCGTCGGCGGGTAGCTCGTGCTTGATGGAGCGGATGCCCACCTCGGCGCAGTCGGCGTGCTTGCCGGCCACATACTTGACCGAACCGGGGTCGCTGCCGACCAGCAGCGTGCCGAGGCCGGGTTCGACGCCCACGGCCTTGAGACGCTCCACGCGCTCCTTCAAATCCTGCTTGATCTGCGCGGCCACGGCCTTGCCGTCGAGTTTCACGGGCATGTCGACTCCTTCTGTCCTAACGTGTCGTGGGATGCGGTGGACGCTACTACGATTAGGTAACATGTCGGTTTCGCCGAAGACGGATATGGACGCGCGGCGAGGAGCGGAAGGGTTCGGACGATGAGTGTGGGACATTTGGGACGGCGAGCGGGACGACGGTTCGGGAGCGTGCGGCGCGTCGCGGCTTCGGTCGTCGCTACCGCGCTCACCCTCGCCTGCGCCGCCTGCGGCACGGCGGCGGGCGACGGCGGGACGGCCACGGGCGCGCAGACGACGCAGGAGACGAAGACCGGCGTCATCAAGGTGGTCTCCTCGGTGAACCAGTGGGGGTCGCTCGCCAAGGAGATCGGCGGCGACGCGGTCGACGTCACATCGATCCTCTCCTCCACGGGCGTGGACGCGCACGACTTCGAACCGAAGACCTCCGATCTGGCGAAACTGAGCCGCGCCGAGATCGTCGTCGCGAACGGCGCCGGATACGACACGTGGGCCACGAAGTCGCGCGGACCGGACTCGACGCTCGTCTCCGCCGCGCAGATCGTGGGCGCGATGGACGGCGACAACCCGCATCTGTGGTTCTCGAAGGACGCGCGCGCCGGCATGGCCAAGGAGCTGGCCGACGCGTTCTCGAAGGCGCGGCCGAAGAAGCGCAAGACGTTCGCAGCCAATCTCAAGGCCTGGCAGTCGCGCGAGAAGGAGCTCGACGCGCGCATGGCCGACTTCGCCGACGCGCACAAGGACCTCACCTATGGCGCGACCGAGGCGGTCGTCTACTATCTGATGAGCGACATGTCGTTCGACGACGCCACCCCGAAGGGCTACGCGCAGGCGGTCGCCAACGGCGGCGAGGTCGCGCCGGCGGACCTGCAGACCTTCCAGGAGGCCATCGAGAAGAAGAAGGTCGACGTGCTGGTCAACAACACGCAGGAGGCCTCCGACGCGACGAACATGCTCATCGGCACGGCCGGGCGCTCCGACGTGCCGGTCGTCGACGTGAGCGAGCAGATGCCGAAGCGGTACGACACCCTCGTCGACTGGATCGGCGCGCTGGCCGACGAGATCTTCACCGCCGTCGACCCGGACTACGGCAAGGACGACACGGCCGACGATACCGAATCGTCCTCTTCCGATTCCTCTGATTCCTCTGGCTCCTCCGACGACTCCTCCAACGACTCGGATTCCGCCGGGACCGCCGCAGGCGACGCCCAACCCGACCCCGGCAAGTAACGGCGCGGACGACGGGTCCTTATCGACGCGCCCGTAATTGAGAACGGTTGTCAACATCATTTGCGATAATCCTGCGGTAGATTCGTGAATCCCAATCCATGACCACAGGAGGCCCGACCATGGGCGAACCGCTTCAGGACGCAATCGTCTTCCGCGACGCGGCGATCAGGCGCGGCGACCGCGTCATCTGGCAGCACGGCGACTTCGCCATCCCCGCCGGATCGGTCACCGCGATCGTCGGCACCAACGGCGCCGGCAAGACCACGATGATGAAGGCCGAGCTGGGACTGCTGCCGCTCTCGCACGGCTCTCTCACCGTCTTCGGCAAGCCGGCCGGCGAGGCGAACGGCGTCATCGGCTACGTCCCGCAAAGCTACACGTCGGACATCGACTCGAACCTCACCGCCGAACAGTCGGTGCTGCTCGGCCTGACCGGCACGCGGTTCGGCATCCACCCGGTCACGCGCGCGCAACGCGCCAAGGCGCACGAGGCGATGGCGTTCGTCGGCATCGACAACAAGGCACGATACCGGCTGTCCGAACTGTCCGGAGGCCTGCGCCAACGCGTCGCCATCGCGCAGGCGATCGTCTCCGACCCGAAACTGCTCATGCTCGACGAGCCGCTCGCCAACCTCGACCTCGCATCCCAGCGCGCCGTCGCGCACCTGCTCGCACGCCTCAACCAGGAGCTCGGCATGACGATCCAGATCGTCGCACACGACCTCAACATGCTGCTGCCGATCCTCACCGGCGCCGTCTACCTGCTCGACGGGCACCCGCACTACGCGGACATGCGCAAGGTGCTCGACTCGAAGCTCCTCACCCACCTGTACGGCACGAACGTGCAGGTCGTGACCACGCCGCAGGGCGACATGTTCGTCACCCCCTCCCCCGACGAGCCGAAGGACCAGCTGATGGACATGCACACGGCCGCCGAGGTGGCGGAGCTGCACCATCACGCGCACACCGACGACATGCACGCGCACGACGCCTCCACGATTCAAGGAGCGAGGAAATGAGCCACATCGATTTCAGCTTCGACCCCAACTGGATGGACACGCTGACCGCGCCGTTCATGGCCAACGCGTTCCTCGCCGGCCTGTGCATCGCGTTCGCGGCCGGCGTGATGGGCTACTTCACCATCGCCCGGCATTCCACGTTCGCCGCGCACGCGCTCGCCCACATCGGCCTGCCCGGCGCGACCGGGGCCGTGCTGCTCGGACTGCCCGTCTCGCTCGGCCTCGGCGTGTTCGCGCTGGGCGGCGCGCTCGTGATCGGCGCGCTCGGCAAGCGCGTCTCCGAACGCGAGATCGCCACCGGCACGGTGCTCGCCTTCGCGACGGGCCTCGGCCTGTTCTTCGCCCGGTTGTCGAGTTCGGCCTCGCAGCATATGCAGTCAATCCTGTTCGGTTCGATCCTGACGATCACCACCGCGCAGATCGTCGGATTCGCGATCTTCGACGTGGTGCTGCTGGCGGTGCTGTCGATCATCTACCGGCCGCTGCTGTTCAGCTCGCTCGACGAGCAGGTGGCGCAGGCCAAGGGCGTGCCAATCGGCTGGATGAACGTCGCGTTCATGGCGATCGTGGCCGGTGTGATCACGATCGCCGTGCCCGCGGTGGGCACGCTGCTCATCTTCGCATTGGTCATCACGCCGGCGGCCGCGGCGAACATCATCGCCTCCTCGCCGCTCAGGGCGATGGTCGCGGCCGGGGCGATCTGCCTCGTCTCGATCTGGGGTGGCCTCGTGCTCTCCGCGATGTTCCCAGCTCCCCCGAGCTTCATCATCGTGACGATCTCCACCCTGTTCTGGGCCGCCGCCAAAGCCGTGGAGGCGCTACGGCGGCGGTGACTCTATTTATAAAGAAGTCCCGCCCATCGTCGCCCCATCCATCGGCCGTCCGTTCACGCGCCCAGTCAGCGCCCGGCTTCCTCGACCAGGGCCGTGGCGATGGCGGCGAGGCCTTCGCCGCGGCCGGTGAAGCCCATATGGTCCGTGGTGGTGGCGGTGACGGACACCGGGCACCCGACGGCCTCGGAGAGCGCGACGGCAGCCTCGTCACGGCGACGTCCGATCTTCGGCCGGTTGCCGATGATGGCGACCGACGCCGACGCCGGAGCGAAGCCGCGTTCCCGAAGATACGCGACGGTCTCGCGCAGCATGTCCGCGCCGTGCATGCCGGTGCCGTGTGCCTCCGCGCCGACGCCGAACAGCGCACCGATGTCGCCCAGTCCGGCGGCCGCCAGCAATGCGTCGATCAGCGCGTGCGCGGCCACGTCGCCGTCGGAGTCGCCCTCGATGCCGCTGCCCTCGCCGTCCCAGCGAAGCCCCGCGAGCCACAATTCGCGGGAGTCGTCTTCAGAGGCGAAACGATGGGCGTCGAATCCCTGTCCTATACGCATAGTGCTCCTCCCGATATGCGAAGGCCCCCATTGGCGGGGGCCTTGCGGATGTCGATCGTCGAATCGCGTCAAACCGCGGCTCAGCGCTTGCGGCTCTTCTTCTTCTCGGCGTCGAGACGCGCCATCGTGTCGGAGGCGGCCTCCTCGGGCGCCTCGGTGTGATGCTTCTCGTCACCGGGCTTCGGCTCGCTGTAGCCGAGGTTCACGTCGAGCAGGCGCTGCGCCTCCTCCTCGTCGATCTTCTCGGACAGGGCGATCTCCGAGGTGAGGATGGAACGCGCCTTGGTGAGCATGCGCTTCTCGCCGGCGGACAGTCCGTGCTCGTCGACGTCGCGCTGGGCGAGGTCGCGCACGACCTCGGCGATCTTGTTGACGTCGCCGGTCGCGATCTTCTCGACGTTCAGCTTGTAGCGCCGCGACCAGTTCATCTCCTTCTCGACGATCGGAGTGCGCAGGATCTCGAACACCTTCGCCACCTCGTTCGCGTCGACGATGTCGCGCACGCCGACCTTCTTCGCATTGTCGACCGGGACGTTGATCACCAGGCCGTCGGAGGACAGCACCGACAGCTGCAGGTACTCGCGGGTGACCCCCCTCACGGTCCGCTCGGTGACCGCCTCGACCCTCGCCGCGCCGTGGCGCGGATAGACGACCATATCGCCGACCTTGTAACCCATGAAACCTCCGCTGAAAGCAGACCCACAAAAAACCTGAAAAAGTATGCCATCACCCCCGGACACGCCGGCAGGTCGCCGACCGCGGCTCGCGCGACGCGCCAAAGCCGCGATGATAACGTTTGTAGCCGTACACTATGGGCATGGCTACAAACACGAACATCAATGAAGATACCGTCGCCGTTCCCGTCAACCAGGGTGACCTCGACAAAGTCAGCAACGCCGAGTTCTACAACCCGCACGCCATCCTCGGCGCGCACATGGCGAACTACCCGCATGCCGACCAGACCACGATCCGCGTGCTGCGCCCGATGGCGAAGACCGTCGCCATCGTCACGCAGGACGGCGAATACCCGGCCGAGCATGAATACAACGGCGTGTTCATCGCCGTCGTGCCCTCCGCCAGGACCGAGCACGGCTACAGCGTGCCCGACTACCGCGTGAAGGTCTCCTACGAGGGCGGCGAGCCGTTCGTCGAGGACGACCCGTACCGCTACCTGCCCACCGTCGGCGAGATGGACACCTACCTGTTCGGCGAGGGCCGCCACGAACGCCTGTGGGAGGCGCTGGGCGCGCACGTGCGCCGCTACTCCGACCCGATGGGCGACGTGACCGGCGTCTCCTTCGCCGTGTGGGCGCCGAACGCGCACGCCGTGCGCGTCATCGGCAACTTCAACTCGTGGGACGGCCGCCGCCACGCGATGCGCGCGCTCGGCTCCTCCGGCGTGTGGGAGATCTTCATCCCCGGCATCGGCGCGGGCGAGGTGTACAAGTACCAGATCCTCAACGCCAACTACGAGTGGGTCGACAAGGCCGACCCGATGGAGCGCTCCCACGAGGTGCCGCCGGCGAACGCCTCCGTCGTCGTCGAGTCGACGCACGAGTGGCAGGACGACGAGTGGATGGAGAAGCGCGCCAAGACCAACCCGATGGACAGGCCGGTCGCCATCTACGAGATGAACGCGCTGAGCTGGCGCAAGGACGTGAACAGCTACCGCGAGCTGGCCGACAAGCTCGTGCCGTACATCGAGAAGATGGGCTTCACCCACGTCGAGTTCATGCCGCTCGCCGAATACCCGTTCACCGGCTCCTGGGGCTACCAGGTCACCGGCTACTACGCGGTCGACTCCCGTCTCGGCGGCCCGGACGACTTCAAGTACCTCGTCGACCGTCTGCACGAGGCCGGCATCGGCGTGATCATGGACTGGGTGCCCGCGCACTTCCCGAAGGACGCGTTCGCGCTCGGCCGCTTCGACGGCACGCCGCTGTACGAGGACCCGGACCCGACCCGCGGCGAGCATCCGGACTGGGGCACGTACATCTTCAACTTCGGCCGTCACGAGGTGCGCAACTTCCTCGTCGCCAACGCCTGCTTCTGGCTCGGCGAATACCACATCGACGGCCTGCGCGTCGACGCGGTCAGCTCGATGCTGTACCTCGACTACAGCCGCGAGCCCGGCCAGTGGCATCCGAACATCTACGGCGGCCGCGAGAACCTCGAGGCCATCGACTTCCTCAAGGAGGCGAACGCCACCGCGTACAAGAACAACCCGGGCATCATGATGATCGCCGAGGAGTCCACCGCGTACGCGGGCATCACCGCCCCCACCGACCAGGGCGGCGTCGGCTTCGGCCTCAAGTGGAACATGGGCTGGATGCACGACACGCTCGAGTACCTGCACGAGGAGCCCATCAACCGCAAGTGGCACCACAACGAGATCACCTTCTCGATGGTGTACGCCTACTCGGAACACTATGTGCTGCCGCTGAGCCACGACGAGGTCGTGTACGGCAAGGGTTCCCTGTACGGCAAGATGCCGGGCGACGGCTGGCAGAAGTACGCCGGCGTGCGCGCCCTGTTCGCCTACCAGTGGGCGCATCCGGGCAAGAAGCTCACGTTCATGGGCAACGAGCTCGCGCAATGGGGCGAGTGGGACCACAACAACTCGATCGACTGGGCGTGCCTCGACTGGGAGGACCACCGCGAGGTGCAGTCCATGGTCGCCGACCTCAACAAGCTGTACAAGGAGACGCCGGCCATCTGGAGCCAGGACTTCACGCCCGACGGCTTCCAGTGGCTCACCAGCGACGACGCCGACCACAACACGCTGAGCTTCATGCGCATCGGCTCCAAGGGCGAGACCGTCGTCGTGGTCGTGAACTTCTCCGGCGAGGCGTGGTCCGACTACCAGGTGCCGCTGCCGAAGGAGGGCAAGTGGACCGAGGTGTTCACCACCGACGCCAAGAAGTACGGCGGCTCCGACATCAAGAACGGCACGTTCGAGGCGGACGCCGGCGAATACCATTCGCGTCCGGCCTCGGCGAAACTCACCATTCCGGCGCTCGGCGCTGTATTCTTGAAGCCAGAAGAGTGACGAAAGGCGAACACCCCCTACCTACCGGCTGAAAGGCGGCAAGAACAACCATGCTCAATACCACGGCACGCCAACAGACCACACCGCGCACGGTGCTGGTCGTGGAGGACGAACCGACGCTGGCCACGGCCATCGCGCAGCGCATCACCGCCGAGGGGTGGACGGCGCGCGTGGCCGGCGACGGCGCCAGCGCCGTGCAGGCGGCCACGCAGTTGAAGCCGGATCTGGTGATCATGGACATCATGTTGCCGGTGATGGACGGCCTCGAGGCGACGAAACGCATCGTGGCCGCCCGTCCGGTGCCGGTGCTCATCCTCACCGCCCGCGACGACGAGGCGGACAAGGTGATCGGTCTGGGGGCGGGAGCCGACGACTACATGACCAAGCCGTTCTCGATGCGCGAGCTCATCGCCCGCTGCAAGGCGCTGCTGCGCCGCGTCGAGCGCGCGAAGGTCATCGCCAAGAACGCCGAGAACGAGAAGATCCTCGACTTCGGCACACTGGTCATCGACCCGGCGCAGCGCACGGTGAGCGTGAACGGCGAGTACGTACACCTCACCCCCACCGAGTTCGATCTGCTCGCCACGCTGGCGCGCAAACCCAAGTCTGTGCTCACCCGCGAGAAGCTGCTCGAGGAGGTGTGGGACTGGGTGGACGCGTCCGGCACCCGCACGGTCGACAGCCATGTGAAGGCGCTGCGCCACAAGCTGGGACCGGACATGATCCGCACGGTGCACGGCGTCGGATACGCGTTCGAGCCCCCATCGGGCGAGTGAGCCGGAGACGACCGGAACATGGGACGACCGATGACGCCGATGACCAAGTCCATCGACTCCCGCCGGGCGGGCGCATGCCGTGAACGCATGCGCCCGCTCGGCGTATTCTCCTCGCTCAAGCTCGAATTGTGCGCGCTGCTCGTCTTCGCCACGGCGATCGCGTTCACGATGTGCTGGTTCCTGCTCAAATTCGGCTGGAGCGGCTGGCTCGCCATGCCGTTCACCCTCGTGGTGGCGCTCGGCATCACGTATTTCTTCTCACGCGGTCTCACCGCGCGTCTGCGCCAGCTGCGCGACGCCGCCGAGGCGATGGCCGACGGCGACTACACGGTGCGCGTGCCGATGGACGAGTCCAGCCACGACGAGGTCGGCCAGCTCGCGCGTTCGTTCAACGAGATGGCCGCGGAGCTCCAGCACGCCGACCAGATGCGCCGCGACATGATCGCCAACGTCAGCCACGAGCTGCGCACGCCCGTCTCCGCGCTGCAGGCGCAGGTGGAGAACATGGCCGACGGCGTCACCGAACCGACGCCCGCGAATCTGGAGGGCATCCTCGACCAGACGCAGCGGCTAAGCGACCTCATCGCGTTCCTGCTCGACCTGAGCCGCATGGAGGCCGGCGCCGCGAGCCTCGAGATCGAACGCTTCGATTTCCGCGAATTCCTCGACGACACGATCGAACCGTTGGAGATCGCCGACGGCGGCCATGCGCACGACATCCGCATGCAGGCCGCCGAGGGCATCATGATGGAGGGCGACCAGGACCGTCTGCGCCAATTGTTCACCAACATCATCGGCAACGCGTTGAAGCACTCCCCCGACGGGACGAGCGTGCTCGTCGAAGTGCATGAGGACGAGACGCACGACACCGTGGTGACGAACGTCGTGAACTTCGGCTCGCAGATCGCCCCCGAGGCCCGTTCGGACATCTTCCGCCGCTTCGTCAAAGGCAAGTCCGGTCCGGGCACCGAATCGGGCGGCACCGGGCTCGGCCTGTCGATCGCGCGCTGGGCGGCGCAGCTGCACGGCGGCGACGTGCGCGTCGTCGACGACATGCGCGGCGCCGACTTCGAGATCACGTTGCCGAAGCATCATACCGTGGCGTAGCGGTCAGGGCGAGACAGGCGACGACCTGCGCGCCCGCCTCCTCCAACGCGGCCACGCAGGCGCGCATCGTCGCGCCGGTGGTGACGATGTCGTCGACGAGGACCACGCGCCGCCCGTCGACGCGCCGGGGCCGCGGCACCGTGATGACGGAACCGCCCACCCTCGCCGCGCGTCCGCTCCTGCCCTTCGTCTCCACCGACTTGCCTCCCGTGACGCGCGACGTCAGCACGTTGCCGGCGTGCGCACGGACGCCCCGCGCACGGCACCATGAGGCGAGTGCGCGCGCGGGCGGCATCATATGCCGCCTGCCGCGGCGCCTCGCCGAACGCGCCGATGACGGCGCCGGCACGATGAGCAGCCCGTCGTCACCGTCATGACCGGCGTCCACGCCTCTCGTCACCATGTCGCTCGCCACCGTGCCGTCGGACGTCGTGACGCCGATCGCGTCCGGGACGCGCGAGGCGAGCGTGCACAACGCCTGGGAGAACAGACGATCGCACTCCTCGTCGCCATGATCCTTCCATGCCAGCACGGCGCGTCTCACCGTCCCCTCGTACACCGAACACGCGTATGCCGGCACGTGCGTCGCCTCCGACGGCACGATCACCACCTGCGAGAACAAGGCCCGGCATGCGGGGCACAGCACCTCGTCGGGCATGTCGCATCCCGCACAGCCGCGCGGCAGCAGCAGGCCCATCATGTCCGAGGCCACGGTGCCGGCGCGCATGATACGCCTCCTACCGTCCCGCGGCGGGCTTCGGCAGGCGCTCCAGCAGGCCGTCGATGAGTTCGACGGTGTCGGCCGGGCTGGAGACGGCGATGCCCATCGCCCCGGCCTGCACCGCCGGATAGTCGTTGCCGCCGGGCTCCATGCGGTCGCCGACGAACGCGATCCGGTCCACCTCGACGCCGAGATGACGGGCGAGCTCGCGCACCGCGAACGCCTTGTCGATGCCCCGGTCGGCCACGTCGATGCTCGTGTAGCCGCCCGCGTGCACCTTGAGGTCGGGCAGGTCGGCGGCGACGGCCTCGGCGAGCCGCGCCTTCACCTCGTTGGTCGGGTCGAACGCCTGCTTGGCCTCCAATGGCGCCTGCTGGCCGAGCACGGACAGGGTGATCTGGGATCCGCGGTCCTCGATGCGTTCGCCCCACACCTTCTCGAACCAGACGCCCTGCTCGCGGGCCCGGCGCTCCAGGCTCTCACGGGCGCGGGAACGCTGGTCGTCGTCGAGGTCGTGGCTGAAGACCTTGGCCCATGTACCATGCTCCCAGCGCCGATAGCAGGTTCCGGACGTGGGCATGAGGTGAAGGCGGGCGAGATCGGCGCCGGGGTCGAGCACGTCGAGGATCTGGCTGACGACGAGCCCGTAGCGTCCTCCGGTGATGACGGCCACATCGATGCGGCGGGTGAGTTCGCTGAACCGTCGCGCCATCGCGGGGACCATGGGTTTCTTCGAGTTGGCGAGCGTGTTGTCCAGATCGAAGCCGATCAATCGCATGCGGGCGCAGAGCATGTCGAGATCCCAGTCGTCCCACGGTCTGATCATCGTCGTCTCCTGTCCGTCGCATGCGGCGATCGCATGCGCACTATCCTAGCCGCCATGCCTGTGCCGGCCGCGTCCTCGCGGTTGCCGCCGGCATGGCCTACAGTGGGTGCCATGCTTGAAGCCCCTTGGAATGAACGAGTATACCGCAATCGTCATGGCCGTGGCATGCGTACGCCGATGTTCGGCACACGTCTGCCACGGTACCGCACCCGTTCGGGCATGTTCGACGATCTGGTGGCCGCGCACATCCGCCGTCTGGCCGAGGCGTGGCCCCAACTGGTCAAGCCGGTGCAGTTCGCGGTGGAGGACGTGCCGCCCTCCGATCCGGCGCCGTGGGAGTCGGAGCCGAGCATCAACTCCCGCCTGTTCCCCGCCGACCACGGCATGCCCGCGCGCATCGTGCTGTACCGCATGCCGTTGCAGTCGCATACGCGGGGCCGCGAGGAGCTCCAGTGGGCGATCCGCGACGAGCTCGTCATCCGTCTGGGCGAACTGTACGGCCGTCGCCCCGAGGAGCTCGACCCGGATTTCGAGTGGTGAGCCCGGCGGCCGCACGGTTCAGCGCACGATCGACGCGTCGGGCGTCGCCCTGACGAGCTCCTCGCGCACCGCGAGCGTGGTGGGCGCGACCACCGACAGCCCGGCGGTCTTGTCGGAGTCGAGTCCGCCGCCGATGCGCGCGCCCCACGAGACGGCCTTGGCCTCGTCCGAGACGATGGCGGCGACGCCCTCCCCTTTCACGGTGGTCGCGTCATGCGCCTTGACGGTCACCTCGCGTTCGTCGCCGGCCTTGCCGGTGTCGTCCATGAATGTGAGCTTGACGGTGGCGTCATCGTCGCCGGCGTTGACGAACGTGAGCGTCGTATCGACGCCGTCCGCAATCGCCATGCCGGAGGAGACTGCGGGAGCCGAGGCCTGGAGCAACGCGAAGTCCTCCTGTCCGTCGGAGCCGGATCTCGTGGCCTTGGCCGAGGCGACGAAGGCCTTCCCGCCGCCGGAGACGACGATTCCGCGCGCGCCCTTGGGCGCCTTGCCCAGATCGATGACGGCGACGCGGTCCGCCTTCACCTGCTCCTTGCGGATGTCCTTCGCACCGTTCTCGGTGGCCCAGGAAAGGGAGACCTCGCCGGCGCTCTTGCCGTACAGGTAGAGGCTCACGCGGTCGCCCTCGGCCACGCCGGGAATCACGCTCGTGGCCGTGGCGTCCGCGGCGGGCATCGCGAAATCGGAGCCCTTCGGCGTCAATCCGCTGCTCGCCGTGGTGCGCACGACGGCGCCCACCGGCGTGGCGCCGCTGTCCACGGTGACGTAGACGCCGTCCTGTCCGGAAGCGGCCGCCGACAGGTCGACGACGGTCTCCCCCTCGGCGGCGACGGTGGCGCTGCCCGCCGTGGACAGGCCGAGCCGTCCCGAGGCCTTGCTGCCCACCACCGTGATGGACACGGTGGTCGCCTTGGACGAGGGATTGGCGAGCACGAGCTGCTGCCGCGTGCCGGTGGCCGTGGAGGTGAGCAGGAACGACTGGCTCATCGCTGGGGTGACGCAGGTGGCGGCGGAGATGCCGCGCAGGTCGCCGTCCGCGGCGTGCGACACGGTGACGCCGGCGTGGCCGGAACCGTCGCCGGCCTTGAGCAGGTTCGTGTCGAGCAGGCGGGAGTAGCCGCCGTCGTCCCTCGACACCATCGCGTCACGGCTGACCGGCTTGTCCGGGGCCTTGAGCGAGACGGTCTTCGCGTCGCCGGTCAGGTCGAGCGGCGTGGACGTGGAGGCGTACACGGAGCCGAACGCGGCGAGCGCGGTGGAGGTCGTCATGTCGCCGGCGGATGCACGGTACTCGCTGTCCCCCCAATCGGTGGAGTCGGGCAGTTCCATGCGGGCCGGGCAATACGCCTGCAGACGCTCCTGGACGATGCGGTGCGACGATCCGAGCGTGCCCGAGGCGGAATCCACCATCACGTCGGGCATTCTGACGACAGCCAGCACGGCGAACGCCGCGATGAGCAGCACGCTGGTGACGACCGCCACGATGACGCGCAGCACGCGCATCGGTGTTCCCTGCCTGTTCATGCGGTTTCACCCTCCTCTTCGCGTTCGGCGCGCGCGTCCTCGTCGACCGGCTGCCCGCGCCGTCGCCGTGGCGCGGCGACGAGCACGTACAGCAGGCATGTCACGCCCAGCAGGACCAGCCAAACATAGCGCCACGGACTGTGCGCCATGGCGCGTTCACGCGTGGCGTCGACGCCGACGCCGGTGCCCTCGGCCGCGGTCAGACGGTAGTAGGTGCCCGAGTCGGAGGTCACGACGGACTGGGTGCCGTCGGACGCGGTGATGTTCGTGGCGAGCTGGTCGGATCCGGATTGTCCGGAGACGACGAACACGCCGCCGAACCCGAGACCCACGAGCGCGGAGATGGCCGCGTCGTCGCTGTTCGACAGGAGCCTCGCGGACAGCTCGCCGATGCGCCCATCGGCGTCGTCCGTCTGGCCGGCGGCCTGGCGGGCACGCCATGCGGGCGAGGAATCGACGAGATCGCCCACCGAGGTGTCCATGACCGCGTAGGAGACGTTGGAACGGGAGTCGGCCTCGAGGGCGAGGATGCGTTGGCCGGGCTGGCCTTCGAGCATGTCCGTCGCCACCATCGGCAATCCGGAGCCCGAGACGGCGACGGACCCCTCGACGTGACGGGCCGTGGAGAATCCGGTCCAGGCGACCACGCCCACGGACAATGCGACACACAGCAGCACACGTCCCGCGATCACGGCCCGGTGCCATGCGCGTCCGGAGGCGGCGCCGGAATCCGACCGGCCGCCCGGAGCGCGCAGGGCGACGAAGCGGCGGACGGCGCCGCCGGCCATCAGGCATACGCACGACAGCGCGCCGAGCATGGCGAGCAGAAGTCCGGGAAGCACCGATCCGGCCACGGCGCCGTCGGCGTCCAACGCGATGGCGACCCGTGCCGAGCCGAGGCTCAGCGCGCCGCCCGCGACGATCGTCACCCACATCATGCGCGAGGCGCGCAGGGCGAACGGCAGGACCAACGAGACGACGGCCAGCACGGTCACGGCGAGCAGCATGCACAGGGTGGCGATGCCGAATCCGGAGGTGAGGAACTGCGTGAAGCCGCCGGTCTCGTCGAATCCGAACGCGCGGATGACCACCTCGGTCAGGTTGAGCGCCGCCGGACGGCCGTTGGCCGACGCGACGGGGACGGTCATGTCGCCGAACAGCTGACGCCATTCGCCGCGGGAGGCGTAACGCACGGACGCGACGAGCGTCGGCGCCGCGAGCAGCGCGGCGGGCAGCGGCATGAGCAGCAGCATGGCGCGATGCCGGGGCACGAAGACGAGGAAGACGAGGAACGTGACGACGAGGGGCAGCAGCAGCTGGGGCTCGGCGGCCACGACCGGCATGTAGCACAGCGAGGCGGCGGCGGACGCCTGCACCGAGGGGCGCGGACGGACCGGATCCTCGGTATGGTAGAGCCCCACCGCGCGGAACGTGAACGCGAACGCCGCGGGCATGAGCACCATCACGGTGAGCATCGGCAGGTCGGCGGTCGAGAACAGTCCCATGGCGAGGCCGAGGGAGACCCACAGCAATCCCGAGATGACGCGCACCGCGTCGGAACGGGTGAATACGCCGGCGAGCGCCCAGAACGACAATGCGGCGCACGGCGCGGCGAGGAAGAACATGAGGACCGTCGCGGCGGCCACATGCCCGCCGGTGAGGAGGGAGACGAGCAGCAGCACCCACAGCCACGGGGCCGGTGGGGCGGCGACGCCCACGCCGACGCCCCACGTCCACTGCGTGGTGGCGGCCGATGCGAGCTGGGCGAGGGAGGCGCCGGTGGGCAGCCATTGCGCCGAGACGAGCGATCCGCCGGACAGCGCCGTGCGGAACAATGACCAGTCGAGCGCGAGCACCGCGACGAACGCGGCCGCGGCCATCGCGGCGGCGAGCCCCCAGCGGCGCACGGCGCGCATGCGCAGATGCGCGCGCACCAGCGGCCCCAGCAGCACGGTGCCGCGCTGGTCGGCGAGGGCGTGCGAACGTTCCCTCCACTGCGTGAGCTGGCCGCGCGTGGCGGTGAGCAGCGCCAGTCGCCGCCGGTCCACCTTCGTCTGACGTGCGACCGCCCGGCGCGCCCGCAACGCCCCGGGCAGGGATGCGAGCGCACGCCAGGGCATGCACAGCTCGCACCATGCCTCATAGGGCTGCTTGGCGACGAGACGGGCCAGTGCGAGCCCGATGGCGGCGACGAGCGAGACGAGCCAGACGAGGGGCCAGCGGGGCATGGCGATGTCCGTGCACCGGTAGCGGCGCCATGCGGTCATCACGCGCATGGACGGATTGACCGCGTCCTCCGGGTCCAATCCTTCGCCGCCGTGCGAGCGCACGCCTTCGAAGCGGGCGCGGCGATGGGCGATGCGCGCGCGGGGGACGACGACCACGCGTCCGCCACCGCGGCAGATCCTGCGGCATAGGTCGGTTCCCTCGGCGTAGGTGGTGAACCACGGGTCGGTCCCGCCGAACGCGCGATAGGTCTCCATGGGTACGAGCGCGCCGGCCAGCGACACGGCGAAGACGTCGGCGCGGGCGTCGTACTGCTCCTGGTCGGGTTCGTCGTCGACGACCAGCGTGTTGACGACGTGGCCGGTCGCGTAGGCGCCCACGCCATGCAGCCGCGTGCCCTCCCAGTCGAGCTGCTTCGCGCCGAGCAGGGAGGCGCCCGGCGTATTGCGCCACGCCTCGACGAGGCGTTCCAGACAGTGGGCGTCGGCGGGACGGGAGTCGTCGTGCAGCAGCCACAGGGCGCGTGCCGTGCCGTCCAGGCCGGCGTAGTCCATGGCCTTGGCGACCGCGGCGCCGAAGGACGAGGCCCCTTGGGCGCGCACCAGCCACACGTCGACCGACAGGGTGCGCGGTTCACGGCCCAGCAGCGGGTCGGTGGGCGTCACGGTCACGTCGAACGAGGTGCGCAGCGGCTGCGCGGTGTCGCCGGTGCAGTCGGCCACGACGATCGCGCCGGGCAGCACGGTCTGTCCGAGCAGCGATCCGAGCGTGTCCGGAAGGAATCTCAGATCGTCCTCGACGGTCACGACGGCGGCGACGCCGGTCTCGACGCCGCGCGCCCGTGAACGCGGACGGGCGGCCAATGCGTCGGACAGGATCCGGCGCACGCCGCCCGTGGTGGGAAATTGTTCGATGTCTGCAGTCACGCCTGCTCCTTGCGTGTTTTCTTGTACCGTCGGCGTTCCCTCTCGCTCATGCCGCCCCAGATGCCGAACCGCTCATCATGCTCGATGGCCCATTCGAGGCACTGCCGGCGCACTTCGCACTGCGCGCACACGCGTTTCGCATCGCGCGTCGACCCACCCTTCTCCGGGAAGAACGCCTCCGGATCGGTCTGCGAGCACAGCGCCTTGCGCTGCCATGACACATCGCCGTCCGGGGAGAACAGCCCCCATAACAGCTCCTCCAGCGGCTCGTCGGCGGAATCTTCGGCAATGCCCCACATGTGCATGACCTCCCTTGCCTGATTCGAGCCTGTTCCTTCGTGTCTAGATTACACACATGCGGTTTGGCTTTTGTCAAGTGGAGCCGTGTCAATGCCACAGTTCGGACGTCCGATGTGGTATAAGCCCGTTCCCTTGGTTTTCCAACGGAACGGCGTCCGTCCCTCCCCGTCTTCAGGATGCTTTTCGTCCGCATGCCGTACAATCGAGAGGATTTTTGTCTCCGACAGGAAGGTTTGCGTCCGTGGGCTCGAAGAGATCCGGCAACGATATCCCCAACGTGAACGGATGGGGAGACCGCTCCCCCCGTCATAGCGTGGCGTTCCGCATCCAGCACAAGCTGCGCGACACCGTGATCTGCGTGGTCGTGGCGGTGCTCGTGTTCGCGGGCACCGCGGCCGGCGCGACGCTGCTGGACATCAACGGCACGATCGCCGACCAGGCGGTCGGCGTGATCCCGCAGAACGGCAACTCCGCGTCGAACTCCGTCGTCGACCCGAACGCCGGCAAGTCGCTGGAGATCCTCATCCTGGGTCAGGACACGCGCGACGGCGGCAACAGCGCCATCGGCGGCTCCGGCGGCGACCTGGACGGCACGCACAACGCGGACACGACGATGGTCATGCAGATCTCGGCGGACCGCAAGTACATCAATCTCGTGTCCATCCCGCGCGACTCGCTCGTCGACGTGCCGAGCTGCGAGACCTCGAACGGCACGGTGGGCGCCCAGTACAACGTGATGTTCAACTCGATCTTCGCCTCCGGCTACAGCCAGGGCGGCGACCTCGCCTCGGCGGCCAGCTGCACGATGAACGCGGTGAACTCGCTGACCGGCCTCAACATCCAGAACTTCATCGTCGTCGACTTCAACGGCCTCAAGAGCATGATCGACGCGGTCGACGGCGTGGACCTGTGCATCCCCTCGGACATCTCCGACGACTACACGGGCACGTACCTGAACAAGGGCTGGCAGCATCTCGACGGACTGGCCGCGACCCAGTACGCCCGCATGCGCCACGGCGCCGGCGACGGCTCCGACGTGCAGCGCACCACCCGCCAGCAGTACCTCGTCAAGCAGCTGCTCAACCAGGCGCTGCAGAAGAACATGCTCACCCAGTCCGGGCAGCTCTACCAGCTCGCGAAGGCCGCGCTGAAGTCCCTCAACATCTCCAAGGGACTGGCGAACACGACGACGCTCGCCGGTCTCGCCATGAGCCTCAAGGACCTCAAGGTCTCCAACTTCTACACGCGTACCGTGCCCGTCGTCGAGGCCCCGACCGACGCCAACCGCGTGGTGTGGGGCGACGACGCGGACGCGCTGTGGGCCAAGATGCGCAACGGCGAGCCGTTCGTCTCCCAGACCACGGAGACCTCCACGGACTCCGGCTCCACCGGTTCCGCCGACTCCGGCCAGTCCGGTCAGTCCAACGGATCGTCCGCCGACCAGGGCGCGGCCGCTCAGGGCTCCACGGACCAGCAGGGCACCGAGCAGCAGGGCACCGAGCAGACCCAGTCCGCCAACACGAAGGTCGCCGACGGCGTCGAGCAGGACGCCTCGGGCCAGTACATCGACACCGCCACCGGCGGCGTCATCGACACGGAGACCGGCATCATCAAGGACGCGGCCAGCGGCCAGGTGATCGGCATCTCCGAGGCCTACCTCAACAACGTGGCCTGCCCCGTCAAGCAGTAGCCCACGGCGGGACCGGCGTGTTCCGGCGAAAGGCCCCGCGGCGCGATGCGCGTCGCGGGGCCTTTCGCATGTGCCGGAAATGAGAAAATACCAGACGCCCGGCCCCCATCCGCGCCACGATGTGCAACAGTGTCATAGGTTCAGACAACAATCATCCGATCAGGCACGGGGAGGCGGCATGACGCAGGAAGACGAGGGCTCACGTTCCCAAGGGGTTCCTCCGAGCTTCATCCCCGCCGCCTCCCGCCGCCGCCCGGCGGCCGAAGGCGTCCAGGGATTCGCCGCCAAGCCCGCGTCGTTCACGCCGACGGCCGCCGCCTCGTTCACGCCGGCCGCGTCGTTCGCACCGGCCTCGTCCGGCGGCACGCCGCCGAGCTTCACGCCGGTCCCGTCGCGCGCCGAGGCGCGTCATGCGCAGCCCCGGCAGTCCCAGCATCCGACGCCCGCCTCGTTCACCCCGCGTTCCAGCGCATCGGCGTCCGTGTCCTCGCTCGGGTCGTCGGCCGCGCCGTCACGGGTCCCGCGGTCGGCGGCCGCGCCGCGATCGACGTCATCGGCCGCCGCCTCCGGCCACGATTATGAGCAGTCCCCGCGCAGCTTCTCCCCCGCGCCGGCGCGCGCCGCACGCCGGTCGACGGGTTCCAGCAGCGTCGCCGGTACACGCCGTCCGGGCGAGGGCGCGGCACGCGCCGCACGAACGGATTGCCCCTCGTCCATGAGACGGGACGCGGGAGGCCGCGACGGTCTGCAGCACGCGGGGAACGCACGGACCATGCGGGCCATGCGCCGCCGACGCCATCGCGCCCCGCACATCATCCTCGGCGCGCTCGCCGCGCTCGTCATCGCGCTCATCCTCTCCGTATTCGGCGCATGGCATTGGGTGGACTCCCGCCTCACCAAGGAGAACGGGTGGCTCACCTCGGCCGCGAACACGTCGGCGACGACATGGCTGATTCTCGGCTCCGACGAACGCGACGGCACCGCCGGCGGCAGCGCCGACGACACGCCGGGCTTCCGCACGGACACGATCCTGGTGCTCACCAAACCGAAGAACGGCCCCAGCTCGCTCATCTCCATCCCGCGCGACTCGCTCACCCAGGTGGACGGCACCTACATGAAGATCAACGCCGTCGCGCAGCTCAGCGGCAACCAGGCGCTCGTGAGCACCGTCGAGCAGATCACCGGTCAGAAGATCGACCACATCGCCAAGATCAAGTTCGGAGGCCTCACGACCGTGGTCGACGCGGCCGGCGGCGTGAACCTGTGCTACGACGAGACGGTCCAGGACCCGTACTCCGGACTGAACTGGCAAGCCGGATGCCATGTGGCGGACGGCACGACGGCGCTCGCGTTCTCCCGCATGCGCTACTCGGACGCGAACGGCGACTTCGGACGCGCCCAACGCCAACGTCAGGTGATCTCGGCGATCGTCTCGAAGATCTCCTCCAAGGAGGTGCTGGGCAATCCCGCCAAGGCGATGAAGGTCGCGGACGCGGGCCTCGCCGCGGTGACCTTCGATTCGAAGACCTCCCCCGCCACGCTGATCGACATGGCGCTGACGTTCAAGGCGGCCACGGGCTCCGACGGCGTGACCGGCAGCGTCTATTGGACCGACCCCGACTATCAGGTCGACGGCGTCGGCTCATCGGTCCTGCTGGACGACTCGAAGAACCTCGAACTGTTCTCCGAACTCGCGGGAGGCACACACAAGGCCGGAACGGTCGGCACCCTCGCGGAGGCGGAGAACGGCTGACGGTTCCCGCACGACGAATCGCTCTTGCCACCTCTCTCCCCGCCCCTCGTCCCCGGATTTGTGAAGATTTCCGGGGGCTCCATCCACATTGCCCGTGGAGGTTGCACGCGACGCGCCCGCCCCCGGACACTGGGGGCATGACACGGAGAACCCCATCGCGCGGCAGGGCGGCCGACGATCCCGCGCGCCGCGAGGAGCGCCTGACCATGGTGGCGACGGCGGCGCCGCTCGCCGCCCAGATCGTCATGCTCGCCGTGCTGCTGGCCATGCGCCGCTGGATGTTCGCGCTGATGCTGGCGCCGTCGATCATCGGATGCGTCGCCGTGCTGCTCGTCCAGTACGCGCGGAACCGGAACCGGGACCGCGACCCGTCGGGCATCGGCGCCGACGACCGCGCACGGCGCGAGGCAATCGACGACGGCACGGAGCTGGACCAGCTCGAACCGGTGCCGCTGGAAGGCCTGCTCGCGCTGCTTCCGTCCGACGACGCGTTGCCCTGGCGGACGATCGCACGGCGATGGCTGGAACCGTGCACGCTGGACGTGCCGGTCGGCGTATGCGCCGACGGCGTGTTCCGGTTGGATCTGGAACGGCAGGGGCCGCACGCGCTGGTGGCGGGCACCACGGGCTCGGGCAAGTCGGTGCTGCTGCAGAGCTGGTGTCTGGCGCTCGCCTGCCGCAACACGCCGGATGACCTGCGGTTCGTGTTCCTGGATTTCAAGGGAGGGACGGCGTTCAAGGAGCTGGAACGGCTCCCTCACTGCATCGGCAGCGTCTGCGACCTGGACCTGAAGCACGCCACGCGCGCCCTGCACGCCATCGAGGCGGAGCTCAGACGCCGCGAACGCCTCGTCTCGGACGCGCACGCGCAGGACGTCGAATCCATGGGGACCGACGCGCCGCCCCGCATCGTCATCGTGGCGGACGAGTTCCACGCATTGAAGGACCAGCTGCCGGACATGGTGGACCGGCTGGTGCGCATCGCCTCGCTCGGCAGGGCGCTCGGCATGCACGTGATCGCCTGCACGCAGCATCCGGCCGGACAGGTGTCCGCCGACATGAAGGCGAACATGTCGCTGGGACTGTGCCTGCGCGTGCGCGACGGCGTGCAGTCGACGGAGATCATCGGCTCGACGAAGGCCGCACGCATCCCGCCGTCGCTGCCCGGCGTGGCGTACTGCAGCGACGGCGAGGCGGTCGTCCCGTGGCGTTGCGCCGCCGCGCGGGACATCCCGCGGATCGTGGACGCGGTGGACGCCGCCGCGCGTCTGCACGGTTCGATCCCGCCGCCCGCGCTCTTCACCGCGCCGTTGCCGCGGCGCGTGGATGCGCTCGCCGCGTCCCCCGGCGGCGGCGTGCCGTTCGCCCTGCGCGACGACGGCGTGTCGCTCCACGTCGCCCGTCTGCCGTTGGACCGCGGCAACATCGGCGTGATCGGGCAACATGGCCGCGGCAAG
Organism: Bifidobacterium sp. LH_426; assembly: GCF_056356875.1. NCBI lineage: Bacteria > Bacillati > Actinomycetota > Actinomycetes > Bifidobacteriales > Bifidobacteriaceae > Bifidobacterium > Bifidobacterium sp. LH_426. Next base: position 158,512 of record NZ_JBKEVB010000005.1, on the reverse strand, counting down.
ACGAATCTGCTCGACGTGGTCCGGCTTCGTCTCCTCGCGGACACCGGAGCCGACGCGCCGGCCGTGCGCCTCACCGTGCGCGACGGGGACGGCCATCGCAGCCGGATGCTGCGTGGGGACGCCCGCGGGACAGGCCCCGCCCTTCCCCGGTCCGCCCGCCCCCGGCTCGTCTGGATTGTCGATGACGCCGGCCCCCTGTTCGACCCGTTCGGCGATGACCCGCTGTGCGCCGAGCTGCGCGGGGCGCTGACGGACCACCATGTCACCGTGGTGTTCGCGGCCGATACCAGCCGGCACATCCGCATCCCGGAGCATTGCGCGATCCGCGTGGTGTTCCCCACCGGCGACCGCGCCACCGACCAGATGAACGGCATTCCCGGCGACCTGTGGACGTCGTTCGACCATGACGACATGGTGCTGCCCGGGCGCGCGGTCCTCATCGACCACGCGCGCGCCGCGCCGGTGCAATGCGTGCTGGCCGGCGGCTGACGGGCGCGCCGCGCCGCCGGGCGCCGCCGTTCCTTCATCTCTTTGGCGAAAAGTCTTGAAAATGACGTGCGAACGTGCTTATGTATATGAAGACAGGATGTAGAGGGCTCGGACAGGAGTGTAACGACGATGAGCAGTGCTTACGATTGGCGCGCCAAGGCCGCGTGCCGCGACAAGGATCCGGAGTTGTTCTTCCCGGTGGGCAACACGGGTGCCGCATACCAGCAGATCGAGGAGGCCAAGGCCGTGTGCCGCACCTGCAAGGTGATCGACGCATGCCTCAAGTGCGCGCTCGACACGAACCAGGATTATGGTGTCTGGGGCGGCCTGAGCGAGGACGAGCGTCGCCAGCTCAAGCGCAAGGCGATGCGTCTGCGCCGCTCGCAGGCCATGCAGATGCAGATCTGAGGTCCGCATCTCCCCCGTGGTTCCCGCGTCATGGCGGAGCCGCGGCTTTCCGCTTGCATAATGATGAGGCCCGGCCCCCTGTGGAGCCGGGCCTCGTCATATGTCCGGACCGTCGCCCGTCGCCCGAACGTCACTCGGTCTGGGCGGCGCGCAGCTTCATGTCGAGCACCACGCGGGTGCCGCCGTCGCGACGCGGCTCCCAGCGCACGGTGCCGCCGAAGTCGTTCGTCACGAACGTGTTGATGATCTGCGTGCCCAGGCCCGAGCCCGAGGAACGCGCCATGCCGCCCTGGGCCTCCGTGTCGATGCCGGTGCCGTCGTCCTCGACGATGACGCTCAGGTTCGAGCCGGAACGTCCCACCGAGATGGTGATGTGGCCTTCCTTGCGTCCCTCGAAACCATGCTCGACGGAATTCGTGATCAGCTCGGTGAGCACGAGCGACAGCGGGGTCGCGTCCTGGGCGGGCATCATGCCGAACTTGCCGACGAAGTCGATGTCGATGTGCTGGTCGCGCATCGTGGCGACGTCGACGGCCATCTTGAGCAGGCTGGCGATCACCTTGTCGAAGTCGACGACCTCGTCGACGGTCTGGCTCAGGCCCTCGTGCACCATGGCGATGGTCTGCACGCGGCGCTGCGCCTCCTTGAGCTCCTTCTTGACTTCCTCTGACTTGGTCTTGCGCGCCTGGAGGCGCAGCAGGGCGGAGACGGCCTGCAGGTTGTTCTTCACGCGGTGGTGGATCTCGGAGATCGCCGCGTCCTTGGTCTGCAGCTCCTGTTCGCGGCGGCGCAGCTCGGTGACGTCGCGGCACAGGACGATGCCGCCGGTGCGGCCGTTCATGTCGTACAGGGGCAGCGAGCGCACCGACACGGCGGAACGGTCCGTGGTGATTTCGGAGTCGACGGCGGCCTTGCCGCTGAGCACGAGCGGCAGCTGCTCGTCGACCTGCTCGTTCTGTTCGCGCAGCAGGTCGGCGCCGAGCTCGCTCAGGTAATGGCCCTGCATGGTGGTGAGCAGGCCGAGGCGACGGAAGCAGCTGATCGCGTTCGGCGAGGCGTAGCGGACGATGCCGTCCATCGTGAGCACGATGAAGCCGTCGGCGACACGGGCCATATGGCGCTGGCTCATCACCGAATCGGAGTACGGGAACTGGCCGCGCGGGATCATCTCGTACAGCTGCTTGCCGGCGTTGATGCTTTCGGACTCGTAGCGGCCGTTGGATTCGCGCGTCGCCATGTTGGTCTCGCGCACGACGAGGCCGAGCGTCTTGCCGTTGTGGCGCACGGGCGCGTACACGTTGCACACGGTGGACTTGCCGACGGTCCTCAGCACGGTGGACCGGAACACGACGGCCGACTGCATGGCGGCATCGAGCTCGCCGGTCATCGCCTCGGGCATGATGTCGCCGACGACGTCGTCGGTGCGCAGCGTCATCACGGTGGAGGGACGGCATTGTTCGGCCACGACGTAGCGGCCGTCGCCGTTCTGCATGATGAGCAGGAGGTCGGCGAAGCTCAGGTCGGCGATCACCTGCCAGTCGGCGACGAGCTGGTGCAGCCATTCCCTGTCCCTGTCGTCGAGGTCCGGCCGCGTTGCGAGTATCTGGGAGAAATCTGCCATGGCCCCCATCATACGCAACGCCGCGTCCTTCGCGACGCCGGCCTTCCGCCCCGGCAAGGCTTGACTTCGCCGTAACCTACGCTATCGTAGGTTACGGTAACGTAAGTACCGGATACGTCAATACATGAAGGGGCCGGAGGCGGCATGGCATACACGGGGAAGCTGACGGACGAACAACTCAGGGAGAAACGGCAGGCGGTCGTCGACGCCCGCGAGCAGGCGTTGAAGGCGCGCGCCGACGCGGCACGCAGCAAGGCCGAGCTCAAGGCGCAGGAGATCCGGCTCAAAGCGGAGGCGAAGGCCAAGCACGTCATCGCCAAGGGCGAGGCCAAAGCGTTGAGGCTGGAAGGCATCGCGCCGGCCGAGGTCGAACGCAAGATCCGCCTCGACGTGCATGGACGCCCGAAGCCGGCCATGCGCGGCTGGATCCACGCGGTCGCCTCGCCGCTGTCGCTGGCCGCAGGCATCGTGCTCATCTGCCTCGCGCAGGGGGCGGGCCTCAAATGGGCGTGCGCCGTGTTCATGACGGCCTCGCTCGTGCTGTTCACGAACTCCGCCTGCTACCATCTGGGCGATTGGAGCCCGCACGTCACCGACGTGCTGCGCCGCATCGACCATGTGAACATCTTCCTGCTCATCGCCGGCACCTACACGCCGGTCTCGTTCGCGCTCCAGCCGTTCTGGCGCAACTTCATCATCATCTCGATGTGGACGTGCACGGCCGTGGCGATGATCATCCACGTGATCTGGATCTCCGCGCCGCGATGGCTGTACACGATCGTCTACATCGTCTTCGGCATCTACGGACTCGCGTTCATGGCGCTGTTCTGGCGGTCGCCGTACGCGGGTCCCGCGGTCGTGATCCTGCTGTGCGCGGGCGGTGCCTGCTACATCCTCGGCGCAATCGTCTACGCGCTGCGCAAGCCGGATCCGTGGCCGCGCGTGTTCGGCTTCCACGAGATCTTCCACTGCGGCACCGTCGCCGGGTACGCCTGCCACATGGTCGCCATCTACATGGTGATCGTCGCACTGTGGGTCTGAGGCCTCGGAACGGATACGGGAAAGGCCCTCCGGCTCCCGATTGGATTGGGGGCCGGAGGGCCTTTCCGTATGCGCGCGTATGCACATACGCGCATATGTATCGTCACGCTCACACGAGCGGCTTGGACTCCTTGATGGTCACGGAGATCTCGCGGCCGTTCGGCGCCTTGTAGCTCACTGTGTCGCCGGCGGAGGCGCCGTTGATGGCGGCGCCGATCGGGGATTCGGGGCTGATGATGTCGTGGTCGGTGGCGATCGACAGGTCGCGCGTGCCGAGCACGAACACCTTCTCACGGCCCATGATGTCGAGCGTGACGAGGGAGCCGTCGCCCACCTTGCCGGCCGGCGGGGCGGTGAGGATCTTCGCGTGACGCAGCTTGACGGTGAGCTCGTCGATGCGGCCCTGGTTGACGCGCTGCGCCTCGCGGGCAGCCTGGTAGCCGCCGTTCTCGCTCAGATCGCCCTCCGCGCGCGCGGCGGACACCTTGGCGAGGATCTCGTCGCGGTACTCGCCCTCACGCCAGGCGAGCTCCTCCTTCATCTTGTCGTACGCCTCCTGCGTAAGCAGGATGTCCTTGTCGTCTTCTGCCATGTCGCTTCCTTATCCTCCCCGGCGCGCGTCACGCGCACGGGGATGCTGTGAATGTCTGTCGTGGATATGCGAAAGCGCCGGTCATCCCCGGCGCTTCCTGAAGAATCCGCTGCCGCCGTACTCAGCGCGTGGAGATGATGTCGATCACGAACACGAGCGTGTCGCCGCCGCCGATGCCGGCCTGCGGGACGCCGCGCGAACCGTAGCCGTACTCCGGCGGGATGGAGACGATGAGACGGGAGCCGACGTTGTGGCCCGGCACGGTCTGGTCCCAACCCTTGATGACCTGGCCGACGCCGATGCCGAAGCTGGCCGGCTGGTGGCGGTTGAAGCTGGAGTCGAACGGCTCGCTCTTGCCCCACACGACGCCGTGGTAGTTCACGGTGACGGTGTCGCCGCGGCGGACAATCGGACCGTCGCCCTCCACGACCTCGACGACCTTGAGACCGGCCGGCGCCTCGGCGGTCGGGAACTCGATGACGGGCGTGGTGCCGAACTCGGCCTGCACGGTGGGCATATCAGCCATGGGCTGCCTCCTATCTCACGGGGCGCGCGTCCCACACGACGCACGCCCGCATACGGAACATCATCCTCAATCGGACACAATGCCGACCATACTAGCACCACCGGCGCGCGGCAATCGGCATTCGCCCACTTCGGCGGTCGACGTTCGACCGTCTCAGCATTCGACCACGTTGACGGCGAGGCCGCCCTTCGAAGTCTCCTTGTACTTGGCCATCATGTCCTCGCCGGTCTCCTTCATCGTGCGGATCGCCTGGTCGAGGCTCACGATGTGCGAACCGTCGCCGAGCATGGCCATGCGCACCGCGTTGATGGCCGTGTTCGCCGCCATCGCGTTGCGTTCGATGCAGGGAATCTGCACGAGGCCGCCGACCGGGTCGCAGGTCAGTCCCAGATTATGCTCGATGCCGATCTCGGCCGCGTTCTCCACCTGTTCGGGGGTGCCGCCCATCACGGCGGCGAGTCCGGCGGCGGCCATCGAGCAGGCGGAACCCACCTCGCCCTGGCAACCGACCTCCGCGCCGGAGATCGACGCGTTGCGCTTGAACAGGTAGCCGATCGCGCCGGCGGTGAGCAGGAACGTCACGACGCCCTGCTCGTTCGCGTCGTCGACGAAATGCCAGTAATAGTGGAGCACGGCGGGGATGATGCCGGCCGAGCCGTTGGTGGGGGCGGTCACGATGCGCCCTCCCCCGGCGTTCTCCTCGGAGACGGCGAGCGCGAACAGGTCCACCCACGCGGCGTCGGAGCTTTCGAGCACGGCGTCATGGCGCTGCCGGTCACGGCGCAGCACGTCGGCGTTGGAGGCGAGACGCGCGTACATCTTCGGCGCGCGGCGGGGCACGTCGAGGCCACCGGGCAGCACGGGCTCGGTGGACGAGCAGCCGTGGTTCACGCATTCGCGCATGACGCGCCACACGTTGTCGATGGCGGTGCGCACCTGCACGCCGGAGCGTGTGGCGGTCTCGTTGGCCCACACGAGTTCGGCGATGCTCAGATGGCGTTCACGGCACAGGTCGACGAGTTCGGCGCAGGAGGAGAACGGGTAGGGCGCGTCCGGGCCGAAGTCGGTGGACACGGACTCGTCCTCGTCGGCGAACGCGGTGCCCTCCGGCGGCCGCTCGTGGATGCCGATCATCAGGTCGTCCGGGTGCCCTTGGCGGATGAATCCCCCGCCGATCGAATACCAGACCTGCTCGTCGACGAGGCTGCCGGCCGCGTCGAACGCCTGGAAGCGCATGCCGTTGGGATGCGCCGCCATGCGCTTCCACTGCTCGAAGACCATGTCCTTGTCGTAGTGGAATCCGATGCGCTTCTCCCCGGCGAGGTTGAGCGTGTCGTCGAGCGCGCAGGTCTCGCGGATGCGCAGCATGTGCTGCGTGTCGACGGTGGCGGGCACGTTGCCTTCGAGTCCGGCCATGACGGCGCGGTCGGTGCCGTGGCCGAGTCCGGTGAGCGCGAGCGAGCCGTACAGGGTGACCTTGATCCGGTCCGTGCGTTCGATGAGCCCGTCGTCGCGCATCGAGGCGACGAACGCGTGCGCGGCGGACATCGGCCCCACGGTGTGCGACGAGCTGGGGCCCACGCCGATGGAGAACATGTCGAGGACGCTGAACATGGGGTTCCTCCTATCTGCCTTGTCTGGCTGTCTGGCCCGCCCGGCTACCTGCCGAGTGCGGAGAACATCATCACCGCGCACACGAGGCCAAGGGCGGCGAGCGCGATCTGCGCGACGAGCAGGCCGATCGCGGCCTTGCGCCTGGCGGCGAGCTTCGGACCGTGCGTCTGGCCGAGCATGGTGGCGACGAAGCCGAACACCGCGTAGTTGACGGCGACGGCGGCCACGTCCCCGTTGGAGAGCACGACGCCGTTGAGCGGCTGGTCGAGCGAGTTCATCACCGAGGTCATCACGAACAGGCCCCAGATGCCGTAGCCGATCGCGCCGATGACGCCGTAGGCGATGGGCTTGAACTTGTCGCGCATGCGCAGGGTGAACGATTCGACGCACCACAGGATCGCGAAGCCGACGACGTACGTGTAGGCGACGGCGACGAACGTGACGACGAGCGCCCACGGCACGAGCGAGGCGACGTTGCCGATCATCGTGAGGTAGAAGCCCGAGCAGGCGATCGCGCCGACGGTGAGCGCGGCACCGACGATGATGTTCTGCGCGAGCATGATCGGCAGTCCGGTCGTGGTGTCCTTGTCGACGTGGCTCCAGCTGGACGGCATGACGTTCCTCTCCTTCACGGGTGCATTGTGGTCGGGACGGGGAACGAGCCTAGCCGCCGTATGTTTCGGCGGTTTGTTTCCGGATGATGACGAACGATGGCGGACGATGGAAGTGCCCCCGCAGGGATTCGAGCATATCGAGCTTCAGACAACAGACACCGCCAAGCTCCATACTCGCAGCCAGACAGATGTACTCACACTGACCGGCAACATCCTGCCATTCGGTTTCCTGACCATCATTATTCGTAAACCCAGTCGTCAGTAAGGTAGTCACCTTTTCCTGTGGTGCTGGCGGGGAGGTCCCCGCTTTTTCTTTTCTCTAAATCATTCCTGGTCTTGCAGAGGCGTACGTGAAGTAGCGCAACACGGGAATACCGAAGGAACTTGTAATGGAAAAGCATGTAGGCGCATTTTTAGGTGCACAAGCCGACACGGGCAAAAGCACCCCCGAGGTGGGCAATAGGCTTAGGTCCAATCGGCCAGTCAGAGCTACAAGGAGGAGGAACTCCACCCGCGCGGGACGGACCCGGAGCAAATGGGGATCGGTCATAGCAAGACTGGATTCTGACGGACAACTGTATGCGTGGCAGGTCCGGTATAAGAACCCGATCGACCCTAGTAAGAAAGTACAACGTCAGTTCAAACCGGAATTCAAAGCGGAGGCATATCGATGACTTGATGAGGAGCATGAGCTCGTCATCAAGCATGAGAAGGGCATCAAGCAATGGGTTCATCCGACCGAACGGGCTAAAGCCGAAGCCGCGCTTCAGATTACATTCGGTGATTTTATCCGCAACGAATTCACCCCCGGATACCGTAAATCCGATGGAACGCCTTTGGCCGGGTCATCGAAACGGAACCTGAGAGCGGATTGCTGATCTGTTGGCTTTCGATTTCCTTCCCGATCAGCATGATGCTTACGTGTTGCAACAGGCCATTCTGGAAATCGCCATGCAGACTTCGAAGCTGGAAGAATCCAAGATTGAACTGGAGAGAGCCTTGGCTCTGGCAGAATCCTCTCATGCCTTCCCCATATTGGTCAAGGACGGAGCATAAGAAACAATCCCGCTTCCTATTCCAGATGTCACGGAAGTGCCCGCCCACTTGGCACGGGCACTTCCAACCAGTTTCCTTCGCGGACTAGTTCACTTGGCTTTTGACCAGCCCGGTTCCGTACGGGAACAGTACCGTGTTGGGATCGATATATTTCTTGGCGATGTTGTTGGCGTCTTTCGGCCAGGTAGTCGTCAGGTGCCCGCTGAAGTCCCGATCTGCGGACAGCAGCACATCGGCCACGCCCTCTCCTTCGGAACCGGGGAACCCGGCCATGATCACCGCATCCACCTGCTTGAGCTGGTCGGTGATGGTCAGTGCTCGGCCCGTGGTCAGTATCAGGATGATGGGCAGGTTCGGATGCGTTTTGCGGATGCTGGAGATCGTATTGATATCCTTCTGCTGTAGTGTCAGTTGATCCGCAGTGCGGTCGCCGGCGTATTCCGCGTATGGGCTCTCCCCGGCGACGACGATGGCCGCATCATAGTTTCCGGTGAATGAACCGTCTTCCTTGAGATCGACGGTTTGGCCGTTCTCTTTGCCGGCCGTCTTGAGGCCCTCATAGATGGTGGTGCCGCTGGTGATGTCGCCAGCCGACCCCTGCCAGGTGATCGTCCATCCACCGGACTGCATGCCGATGTCGTTGGCGGACGACCCCGCCACGACGATGCGCTTCATGGACGGCAAGTCGTTCATCAACGTGGAGCCATCATCGGTCGACCTGTTCTTGAGTAGCGTCAATGATTGCGCGACGGCCTCGCGGGCCACGGCGCGATGTGCCTCGCCGCCGAATTGCGCTAGCAGTTCCTTATTTGAGTAGGCCAGCTGTGGGTTCTCCAGCAGACCCATCTCATCCTTCACGTTGAGGATACGGGTCACCGCATCATCGACGCGCGCCATGGCGATATCCCCGGAGTTCACGCCGTCGATGACGGCCTGGCGTGCCGCGATCCACTTGGGTTGGGTTCCCTCGTGTTCGTCCACCATGAGCATGTCTACGCCGGCGTTCACGGCCTTCGCCACTTTCTGGGCGTAGTTCAGGTTGCCCTCAATCTGGTCGATGCCGTTGTAGTCGGTTATGACGATGCCGGTGAATCCGAGTCCTCGTTTCAACACGTTGGTGAGCAGGTCGGCGTTGCCGTGGCATTTTACACCGCCGATGGAGTTATAGGAGACCATCACCGATCTGACGTTCGCGTCCTGGACGGCCGCCCGGTAGGGTACCAGCAGTTCGCTGTCGAGAATCTTCCGGAATGCTTCGCTGTTGTAGTCGAGAGGCACATCACCTTGGTTGACGCCGTCTTTGGTGATGCCCTCGCCGATGAAATGCTTCGCGGTGGCGATGGCGGAGTCCGAGCCGGCCAGCCCGCTGCCGCTTTCGCCCGCCTGCGAGCCTTCGATATAGGCGGCGCCGAGTTTGGCCGAGAGATCTGCGTTCTCACCGTATGCCTCATAGGTGCGGCCCCATCGTTCGTTTTTGGGCAGTCCCAGCGTGGGCGTGAATACCCAGTTGGAGCCGGTGGCTCGTACCTCGCTTGCCGTGATCGCTCCGATCTGCTTCACGAGTTCGGCGTTTCCGGTTTGGCCGAGGTTGACGTTGTGCGGGAACAGTGTGGCGTCGGCGACGTTGTTGTGGCCGTGTACCGCGTCCACGCCGTACAGCAGCGGGATGCCGGTCTCGTTGATGACGGCGTGCTGGTAGGAATCGGCGCGGTTCGCCCAATCGGATGCGCTGTTGCCTGATTCCGGGGCGGCACCGCCGCCGCTCAGTATGGAGCCGATATGGTATTCAGCGGCCTGCTGCGGCGTGATGTGCCGGGTGTCCGGCTGCATCATCTGACCGACTTTATCTTCCAAGGACATCGAGGCCAGTAATCGTGCGACGCGATCGTTCCGGGCGGTCACCATGGTGGCGGCTGGTTCCGTATGTGAAGATGCGGGTTTCCGATGCGGGTTTCCGTCGTCGTTTGCCGAGGCCATCGGCACTGCGGCAAACACCAGTGATGCTGAGATCGCCATCGAAAGCAATGTGGTCGCCACTGCATTGCGGCGTCGAATACGGTTGTGCATGGTCGTTCCTTGTTCCTTATTCATAGAACGTTTGGATATTCATATTGAGGTTGGATGCGGCTCATGGCCGCGGCTGAAGGGAACGCCCGGAGACCTGTATTCTTACAGGTCTCCGGGCGCCCGTTTCCCTATCAGCGACGGCGGCTGCGGGCGCGCTTGGCGAGCAGAAGCGCCACGCCACCACAAACGAGTGCGAGGGCGACGGCCAAGGCGACACCGATGGCCGCGCCAGTCTTGCTCAGCGCTGTGTTCGTCTTGCGATCCGAGGACGCACCGTTGCCGCTGGACGGAATGACTTCCTGTTTCAGCCCGTCGATGGCCTGTTGGAGGGCGGATTTTGCCGCCTCGACCTGTTCCTTTGTGGCGTTATCCGAGTCAAGGATGGACTTCGCGGCGGCGATGGCCTTATCGAGGTTCGTCTTTGACGCGGCGGTGAAACGCTTGCCGTCATCTGGCTTCAGCGATTCGGCCTTTTCGACCAGTGCTTCGAGCGCGGACTTGTCGACGGTCGGCTTGGTGGGCTTGTCCTCCTCCTTCAGTCCGTCGAGCGCGGACTGCAATACCCGTGCCGCGTCGTCCACGGTCTGCTGGGCGGCCGTGCCGTCGGCGGAGACTTTGAGCGCGTTGGATAGTGCTTCATCCAGCGCGGCCTTCGATTCGGCGGTGAACTGCTTGCCGTCGGCGGGCTTACGGTTCTGGGCCTGTTCGATCAGCTTGTTGAGCTGGGTCTTGTCCACTGTCGGCGGCATGGGTTGGTCTGCGCTTTGGAGCGTGAGATTGGCGTACCGGTAGTTGACCGCGCCTCCCCTGGCCACGATGCGGAGCAGATGTTCGCCTTCGGTGAGCGGGACCTTCTTCAATGCGGTGGTGGCGTAGCTGTCCCAACCGTATTGGGGTACGTCCAGCGCGGCCAGCTCGGTGCTTTTGCCGTCCGCTGCGACCTCTTCAATCACGGCCGATGCGTTCTGGTCGTTGGTGGCGGCGTTGAGGCTGAACTGGTAGGTTCCACCCTGCTTGGCGTTGATGGAGAACTCTTGGTAGGAATTTTCCTCGCCCCATCCGACGTTACGCGTGTTGCCGGTTCCTTGCAGACCCCAGGCCTTGTCGTCGGAGCCGCCAATGATCGCATCGGTGGCGAGTCTCACCTGGCCGGAGGTTCCGGTTGCAGTGCCGACGTCCGTGGCATGGACTTTGGTGAGTCGCAGATCCCAGATGCTGGCGTCATCGGCGGTCAGTGCCACGCGCAGCGTCTGCTCGCCTGCGGCGAGGCGGATCCGCGTACGTCTTTCTCCGGTGTTCGCCACATCCCAGGTGTTCGGCAAGCTCACCGATACCGATTCCAATCCGGAGCCGGAGATCCTGATCGCGTTCGGCACGGCTTTGGCGTTCACCCAAAAGCCGTAGGTCAGCGTATAGTCGCCTTCCTCGGCGACGTTCAGCGTGTATTCCGCATAGTTGCCGTTCTTCTGGTTGTTGCTGAGGCTGCCGTTGGAGTCGGAGGCCTTGTCTTCGTTCAGGGAGACGGTGTCACCACCGACGGCGATGGGCGTTATCGCCTTGGACAGGGTGAGCTTCAGGCTGCGGTAGTTGAGACTGGTCCCCTTGGTGAGCACGCGGATGCGGTGTTCGCCCTGGGTCAGCTGCACGGTGGCGGTCTGCGTCTTGTAATTGTCCCAGCCGGTGTTCGGCACGTTGAGCTGCGTTAGATCGGTCGCCGTGGAGCCATCGACTGTTTGTATGTGTGCAACGGCGCCGTCGGATCCGGTGGCCGCGTCGAGGGTGACGACGTACGTGCCGGTCTTGGCGACGTCCACCAGGTAATCCTGATAGGAGTCGGCCTCGCCCCATCCGATGTTGCTCGGGTTGGAGCCTTGGATGGCCCATGCCTTGTCAGTGGAACCGTTGATGACATTTGAGGGTGCCAGTGTAGCCGGGGAATCGGCGTTCGTCTTCACTGCGTTCGCTTTGGCGATGCGGATGTTCCATAGGCTCGCGCCCTCGGCGTTGAGCTCGAAGCGCAGCGTCTGTCCGCCCGCCTTGAGGTGCAGGCCCGTTTTGTATTCGCCGGTGCCGTTGTACATGTTCGGCAGCGAGATGCTGGCGAGGTTGTCGGTGGCGAAACCGGTGCCGCCGGAGAGTTTGATGGCGTTCGGTACGGCGCCGTTGTCCCATACGCCGAAGGTGATGGTGTAGTCGCCTTCCTCGGTCACGTTCAGGTAGTAGTCCTGATAGTCGCCCTTTTTCTGGTTGTCGCTCAGCGATTCGACGCCGCGATATGGTCTGGCGTTCTCGCCGCCAAGCGTCACCTCCTGATCGCCAACCGTGATGCCGGCGGGCATGTCGTTGGTGCCGTTGAAGGTCAGGTCGGCGGACAAAGCGCCTTGGCCGTCGCTGTCGTCGTATCCGTTCGCCGCGACCGTCAAGCTGCCGGAGGTGCCGCCGTACAGCGTTTTCCCGGTCCAGTCGAGGGTCAGGGTGATGGTGTGGGCGTCTTTGCGTTCGGCTTTTGTCAGCGTCGCGTATGCGGCGATATCGCCGGTGAGCGAGACCACACCGTCGTCGGCGACGTGGTCGTTGAAGGTGCCTCCCGTGATGGTCACGTCCACGGATTTGGCCTGGTAACCGATCTCGCCTGCGGAGAGCGATTCGGGATCGTTCACTGCGGTGAACGTGACCGGCGCACTGATTGCGGTGCCTGCCGTACCGGAGTACTGGCTGGCATCCACGTTCAGCGTGGCGGTCATGTCGCTATCGAAGTCGACGTCCGATTCCGTAGTGAAGGTGACGCGCGCCGTGGTGTCGTTTACGCGATCGACGGTGTATGCGATGCCGTGGGGCGCGTCGTCGAACGTCCATTTCGCGGGATCAAACGTCTGGACGAATTGGCCGTCGGCCAGTGCAAGGGTAACGCTTTTGCCGGTGAGCGATCCTTCGGTCAGCTGCTCCCGTTCGGCCGTGATGGCGTTGCCGATGACCATCGCCGAGAACGATTGCGCGGCGCGGTCGAGCTTGATGCGCAGGGTGGCGGTGCCCTTGGCGAGCTGGACAGTGGCCTTTGTTCCGTAGACGTAGTCGCCGAGCTTGGTCTCCGTGCCATTGCCGTCCACGGAGTACAGGCTCACGTCGGCCGTGGTGGTATCGGCTGCGGTACGTACATGCCCAGCGACCACGTCCGTGGGTGTGGCGACGTATGCGGATTCGTGAACGGTGGAGCCGTTGTCGCGCGACGGTTCTTCAGACTCATCGCCCGTGTTCGGCTCGGTGGGATTGGCGGCGTTGCCGTCTTTCTGGTTCGTGCCGTTCTTCGATGAATCCTCATCAGGCGTTCCGTCACCGGGTTCTTGCCGGGTGGAATCGCCGCCTGTCTCGGTCTTGAAGTCCGCGCCGGCATCGCCCGCATCGGGGACGGCTTCTGCATCGTTCCCTGAAACGTTCGCGCCGGTGCCGCTGACCATGACGTCATAGGTGCCGGTCTTCTGCACGTTCACTGCGTAATCGAGATGATCGCCGTCGGCTATCGCGACAGCCTTGCCGTCGGCGATGCGTACTCCGTCACGATCGGTGTAGTTCGTCGCGTCGAGTCGTCCGGGAATGCCTACGGTGTCCTGTGTCTTGGTGAAGGCGATGCCGGCATAGTTCACGCCGCCTTCGGGGAAGGCCACACGTAGGATCTGGATGCCTTTGCCGAGTGTCACCGTGGTCTGGGCGGTGGAGGTGACGGCGTTGTCGGACGAGTAGTGTGCCGTGCCGAGTTCGTTGCCTCCGGAGGACAGCGTGACTGGCGTGTTGCGTGTCGAACCGCTCGCGGCGGAGAGGGCGTACGTCACCTTGTACGTGCCGGCTCTGCGAACGTTCACCAAGTATTCCACGGTGCTGGTTTTGTCGAGCCCGGTGATGGCGGTGTCATTTTTGGTGCCGGCGCCGTCGAGGGTGGCGTCGGCCAAGGTCAGGGCGGCGGTCACGTCCTTCACTTTGGTCTGGTCGATGGGCTGCCACCGGTAGGTGGCGACGTTCTTGGCTGGCACGCTGGACACGAACTGTGCACCATTGTTGACGACCTTGAATTTCTGTTCTTTGTCGGTTCGATTGACGACCACCATGGAGACCTCACCGGTCTTGGGGTTCTTGAACGCCACATTGGTGAGCGTGTCCGGGGAGCCGGCGGTGCTGTCCACACGTACGTCGCCCGGACGAATGTACCGGCTGAACTGGCTGATGAGGTTCACTTCAGGCGTGTTGACCACGTCATCGGGGTTCTTCGCGTTCTGCACGAAGGTGGTGGGATCGGGAGTGCCGACCCAGTGGTGGGTCTTGCCTTCGCTGTCGAGCATGGAGACCCAGCTGTTGTAGCTCTGAGAGCCGTTGCGGAACCAGTCGATCATCCAGTTCGCTCCGGTGGTGCCCCACCAAGAGCGTTCGGTCAGGTGGATGGACTTGTCCGGGTTGGCCTGGCTCAGTGCTCCCATCGTGCTGGGGTTGCCGCCGTAAGGATGGAAGGCGATACCGTCCACGTTGGCCCAGTCCTCGGGGCTTTGCTTCATTTCGCTTACGTAGGCGTCGGCACCGTCGAAGTTGTGGTCGAACGCCCAGACCTGAACCTGTTTCTCAGCATCATTCAACACGGTGCTGGCCGCAAGCTGTCTTTTGATGGCGGTGGCGAGCTTGGCTTCCTGCGTGCCGGTCATATGGCAACTCGGATAATCGATTTCCAGCAAGGGCTCGTTCTGCAATGTGAGTGCGGAGACTGGGATGCCTTCCTTCTGGTATTCCTCGATGTAGCGCACCAGGTACTTGGCGTAGTCGTCGATATGTTCGCTGTTGAAATCACCTCCCTTGAGCAGCAGATTATTGTCCGCATAGGATGCGCTGGAGCTGGTCGGGGTCTTCATCCACCCTGGCGGGCTCCACGGTGAGGCGAAGAAGCTGATGTCGACGCCGAGGTTCTTGGCTTCGGATTGGAGCGCATGCACGAAGTCGATGATGTGTTCGTCGCGGTCCTTCTGAATGCTGAATCCGGTCACACCGTCGCCGTCCCAGTTGGGTTCCGCGCCGTTCAATGTGGCATTCGGGGCATCGTAGTAGGTGTAGAAGTCTTTGTCGGTGAAGTCGGCGGCTCCGATAGTCAGGCGGAACGAGGTCAGTCCCATGCCGTTGACCGGGTCAAGCAGCGTCCTGATGAATTCGGCGCGTTTGGATTCACTCATTTTCCACCAGTTGCCCACAGTGGAGCCATCCACGGAGGTACCGATACCAGTGATGGTCTGGTAGGTTTTCGTGTCATCCACTGAGATGTCGGTGATGTTCTCATCGGTGGTGTCGGTGACGTTGGTCAGGTCGATGGCGTCCTTGGCCGATACCGCGTTGCTGACTGTCCAGTTGGGTTTGGATGCGTTCTTATCCGTCAGGTTCCAGAACCAGCCTGACTCCTGCGAGTGTTCCGTCGAGGACATCGTGACCTGGACTCCGCTGTTGCGGATGACGGTGCCAGTATCGGCCGCCGACGCGGCATTCATTGGGACCAGCATGGTCATCGAGACCGTAAGTCCCGTCAATGCGAGGCCGATTCGCCTTCGTTGTTTCATCATTCTCCTTCGAACTTCCTGTTTTCCATTGCGAGTCATCGAACACGTCGTCGTTGAAACACTCCAATGTGTGGATACGCTTCACCGCCTCACCATGACACGCATTTCATGCGCATGAAATTAAAACATTCGCATGAATACCGCCATCCTATCGCAAAGCAATCAGAATGTCAAAATTCATTCGAATGAAATTTGGGCGGATGTCGCGCAAGCGACTGACAATATTTCACAGCAGGCACTGCAGTTGCGCGGTCGTTTGCGTCGCGGAATGCCAAGCACCGACAATACAGGTCACGAGTACAACAACCGTCGTGGCTGCGGATATGAAGACGGCCGGTACTCCACGCTTATCGTAGAGTACCGGCCGAAAACGGTTCCCGTGAGTATTGGTCATCTAGTCGACTCTCGCCAGATCGGCAGCTCCGATAATGCCTGCCTTGCCGCCGGCCTTGGCTTCCAGGATGTTGGCGTGCTGGCGGTACATGCTGGCCTGTAGGTATCGGTTGAATGCGGTGCTGGCGGGGCCGAGCAGCATGCTGCCGACCTCAGCCACACCTCCGCCGATGACGAAGGTGTCGGGATCCAGTACGGCGGACAGATTGGCCATGAGCCGGCCGAGCCAGTCGCCTAGGCGTTCGAACGCTTCGGTGGCGGTGGGGTCCCCCTGTTGGGCGGCGTCACGCACCATGGGGCCTATAAGTTTACTGCGGTCGTATTCGCATGTTTCGAGCAGGTGCTGTGACTGGTTGGGTTGGCGTCTGGCGGCCGACCATGCGAACCGTTCCAACGCCGAACCGGAGGCGTATTGCTCCGCGCAGCCGAACAGGCCGCATCCGCAGGCCTCGCCATCGGGGACCATGACCATGTGGCCGATCTCGCCGGCCATGCCGAACGCGCCCCTGGCCAGATGGCCGTCGACGATGATGGCTCCGCCGACACCGGTGCCCACGGTGATCATGATCATGTCCCGGGAGTCACAGCCGGCGCCGAAGCGGTATTCACCCCATCCGGCGGCGTTGGCGTCGTTCTCGACAACCACCTTGACCCCGTTCCCGATCAGATCTTCGATGGCGTCGGCGAGCGGGTACTGGTTCCATGCCGGCAGGTTCGCCGCGAAGCTGACGGTGCGTCGGTCGGATGCCACGTTGCCGGCGGCCGAAATGCCGATGGCCTTGATGTCGCCCTCTTTTTTGCACTGTTGGTAGATGTCGGCCACGACGGCGTTGATGTCGGCGGCGTCCTCCGGTGTGGGCACACGCTGCAGGCAGCGGATGTTGCCTTCCTCGTCGCAGATGCCTCCGGCGATCTTTGTACCGCCGATATCAATGCCGAGCGTTTCCATGGCTGATTTTCCTTGCTGTCGAAATAGTTGTTGAAAGCTAACCGCCACTCAGTGGTTGCGGATGGCGTTGCGCAGGGGCAGGACGCTGGTGGGCGAGACGGACAGTTCGTCGAGTCCTATTTCAAGGAACGTGTCGGTCAGGCTCAGGTCCGCGCCGAGTTCGCCGCAGATGCCACACCAGATGCCGTGGCGATGGGCGGCCTCGGTGGCCATGCGGATCATGCGCAGCACTGCGGGCGAGTGCGGGTCGGCGAAGCGTCCGAGGTTCGGGTTCTGCCGGTCGCAGGCCAGCGTGTACTGGGTCAGGTCGTTGGTGCCGATGGAGAAGAAGTCGACTTCGGCGGCCAGTTCGTCGGCCATGATGACCGAGGCGGGCGTCTCGATCATGATGCCGACCTGGATGTGTTCGTTGAAGTCGATGTGCCCGCCGCGCAGCTCGCTCTTGACCTCGTCGAGGATCTTCTTGGCGTCGCGCACCTCCTGGACCGAGGTGATCATGGGCAGCATGATGGCGATGTTGCCGTACACGGAGGCGCGCAGCAGGGCGCGCAATTGCACCTTGAAGATCTCCGGACGGGTCAGGCAGATGCGGATGGCGCGGTAGCCGAGGGCGGGGTTGTCCTCGTGCTCTAGGTTGAAGTAGCCGACCTGCTTGTCCGCGCCGATGTCGAGCGTGCGGATGACGACCAGACGGTCGCCCATCTTTTGCGCGACTTCCTTGTAGGCTTCGAACTGGAATTCCTCGGTCGGGTAGTCCTCGCTCTCCAGGTACAGGAACTCGCTGCGGAACAGGCCGATACCCTCGGCGTCGTTGGCCAGTACGGCGGTCACGTCCGAGGGGCGGCCGATGTTGGCGTACAGGCGCACCTGCTGGCCGGACTTGGTCTCGGTGGGCTTGCCCTTGAGCTCCTGCAGCAGGCGCAGGTGTTCCTCGTACTTGGCCTTCTTGCCTTGGTATTCGGCCAGCGTGGCCTCGTCCGGGTCGACGAACGCCAAGCCGCTGGTGCCGTCGATCACGGCGGTGTGGCCGTCGTCGTCCGGGTCGAAGGCGTCGCCGATGCCGATGATGGCGGGCAGGCCCATCGTGCGGGCCAGGATCGCGGTGTGCGAGTTCGCGGAACCCTTGGCGGTCACGAAGCCCAGCACCTTGGCGCGGTCGAGCTGCACGGTTTCGCTGGGGGCCAGGTCCTCGGCGAGGATGATGTGACTGTCGCCGTCGCCGTCCTGCGCTCCGCCGCCGCGTTTGCCTTCGAGTACGTTGATCACGCGGCGGGAGACGTCCTTGACGTCGGCGGCGCGCGCCTGCATGTAGGAGTTGTCCATTGCTGCGAACATGGCGGCGAACTGTTCGGCGGTGCTGTTGACCGCGAACTCGGCGTTCACCTTGCTCGATGTGATCAGGTCCTCGATGCTTTCCACGTAGTCCGGGTCCTGGAGCATGAGCTGGTGGGTGTCGAACAGTTCGGCCTTGCCTTCGCCGAACTCGGCGGCTGTCTTGTCACGGAGCTGCTTGAGCTGGTTGACGGCCGTATCACGGGCCGCACGGAAGCGTTCCACCTCGGCCTTCGGGTCGTCGACCACGCGGCGTTCCACGGCGTGGTCGGCGGTGTCGAGCACGCGGATCGCGCCGATGGCGATGCCGGCGGAGACTCCAACGCCTTGTATCGTTCTCATCACAGGTTCTCCTTGAGGAACTGCTCGAATTCGGCGGCGGCCTTGACCTCGTCGTTGCCCTGCACCTTGACGGTGACCTCGTCGCCCTGCTTGACGCCGAGTCCCATGACGCCGAAGATGCGTTTGGCGTCCACGGATTTTCCGTCGCGGGTGACGATGATGCTCGACTGGTATTCCTGGGCCTTGGCGACCAGCAGGCCTGCGGGGCGGGCGTGCATGCCCTCGGGGTCGGATACGGTGAACGTGAATTCCTGAGACATGATGATTCCTTTATGCGTTTGATGTGTTGCGCTTGAAGCGCCTTGTATACGTGCTGTGGTTTACAGCTGTTCGCCGTTGGTGGCGATGACCTTCTGGTACCAGCCGAAGGATTTCTTGCGGCGGCGTTCGAAGGTGCCGTGTCCTTCGTCGTCGGCGTCGACGTAGATCAGCCCGTAGCGTTTCTTGAATTCGCCGGTGCCGAAGCTGACCACGTCGATGCAGCCCCACACGGTGTAGCCCATGACCTCCACGCCGTCGAGGTCGATGGCCTTGCCGACCTGTTCGATGTGGGCGCGCAGGTAGTCGATGCGGTCGTCGTCGTCGATGGTGCCATCCGGGTTGACGGTGTCGTATGCGCCGTAGCCGTTCTCCACGATGAAGATCGGCTTGCGGTAGCGTTCGTACAGGACGCTCAGCGCGTAGCGCAGGCCGACGGGGTCGATCTGCCAGCCCCATTTGGTGGCGGGGATATACGTGTTGCGCACCACGCCGGCGATGCCGGAGTCGAAGTCGCCGGGGGTGGAGTCGTCGGCGGACAGGGCCATCGACATGTAATAGCTGATGGAGATGAAGTCGACCGTGCCTTCGGCGATGACCGTCTCGTCTCCCGGCTCCATGTGAGGGGCGATGTCCTCGCGGGCCCACATGTTCCTCGCGTAGTTCGGGTATTCGCCGTTGACGTACACGTCGCCGAACACGAGCCGGTCGCGCATGGCGACTTCGGCGCGCATCACGTCGTCGGGGTTGCAGGTGGCCGGGTAGATCGGCACGATGGCCAGCATGCATCCGATCTGGAAGTCGGGGTTGATCTCATGGCCGCGCTTGACGACCAGGGCGCTGGCGACGAACTCGTTGTGCACGGCCTGCCAGACCTTGCGCTTGCGCTCGTGGATCGTGTCCGTCTCGGAGAACCGGATACCGGAGTCGGTGTAGGCGAAGATCGGGTTGTCGAGGTTCATCTGGTTGTTGACCTCGTTGAAGGTCAGCCAGTACTTCACCTTGGTCTTGTAGCGTTCCATGACGGTGAGCGCGAACTTGACGAACAGGTCGATGAGCCTGCGGTCGGTGAACCCTCCGTATTTGAGGCTCAGGTTCAACGGCATCTCGAAGTGCGAGAGCGTCACGACCGGTTCCATGCCCTTGGCCTTGAGGTCGTCGAACAGGTCGTCGTAGAACCTCAGACCCGCCTCGTTGGGCTCGTCCTCCTCGCCGTTAGGGAAGATGCGCGACCAGGCGATGGAGGTGCGGAAGCATTTGAAGCCCATCTCCTGGAACAGCGAGTCGTCGCCGCGGAAGCGGTGGTAGTAGTCGTTGCCCCAGTGGTTCGGGTAGATCTTGCCGGTCTCGACGCTATCGGTGATCTGCCGGGGCACGCCGTGCGCGCCCGCGGTCATCACGTCGGCGATGGATACGCCCTTGCCGTCTTCGTTCCACGCACCTTCGAGCTGGTGGGCGGCCACTGCGCCGCCCCACAGAAAGTTGCTTGGGAAACCCATGTTGTGTTCCTTTTCCTGATAGGTCCTGTGGGTCAGTTGATCTTCTTGTACAGCGCGATGAGCTCGTTGACTAGCAGTTTGACGGTCTCCGCGGCCATCATCTGGTCCTCGACGTGCGTCATGAGCAGGCTGACCTCGATCTTCTCGCCGGACGCCTCGCGCTGCACGAGGTTGGTGTGCAGGTCGTGGCCGGTCGCGAAGCTCTGGTCGCCGCTCTTGATGAGCTCGTCGGCCTTGTCGTATTTGCCGGCCTTGGCCGCCTGCAACGCCTCGATGTAGTCGGATTTGGCGCTCCCCGCGGCCGTAATCATCTGGAAGCAGAGGGTCTCCCAGTCGAAGTCCTTGTTGTCTTCTGCCATTGTTACCACCCTTGGTTCGTTCGTTTGGTTGTGTTGTCTGTCTGTTTGGTGTCGGTTACTTGGAGGCGATGGCGATGGCGTGTTCGAGCACCTTGTCGCCGCGCACCATGCCGTAGTCCTGCGGGTTGATGGCCTCGACCGGCTTGCCGGGCAGCAGCTTCTTGACGTGGTCGAGCTCGTAGCGTACCTGCGGTCCGAGCAGCACGGCGTCGGCGTTCGCGGCCTTCTCCTCGACCTCGGAGATCGGGTAGGCGTCGATTTCGGCCTCGATGCCCTTGGCCTCGGCGGCGGCGCGCATCTTCTTGACCAGCATGCTGGTGGACATTCCGGCGTTGCAGCACAGTACGATCTTCATGGTGTTTTCCTTTCAGTGGGCCCCATACCGATCGTGGGGCGGTTGGTTGTTATGGGTGTATTGAGTGTTGATTAAGGAGGGGGCCCGGCAAGGGTGGTTGCTCGTACCGGGCTCCCATGTCATCCGACCATTGCCGATCGGAAGAGTCGGGCCGTTCGATGCGGCGTCTCAGGCCTTGGCCGCGGCGGCGGCCGTCTCGATGTCGGCGTCGTTGGCGGCCTGTTCGGCGACCCATGCCTGGTCCTGCTTCTTGACGAACGGCAGGTAGACGACCACGGAGATCACGAGGATGATGAGCTGGATGAGCGCTGCCTTCCAGCCGCCCAGCAGGAAGCCGGAGATGATCACCGGGGTGGTCCACGGCACCTGGACGGCACCGAACGGGGGCAGGAAGCCGATGTACATCGCGCCGTAGGTGATGATCATGGCGATCAGCGGGACGACGATGAACGGAATCAGGAAGAACGGGTTGAACACGATCGGCAGGCCGAAGATGACCGGCTCGTTGATGTTGAACAGGCCGGGCACGACGGACAGCTTCGACATTTCCTTCATCTGGCTGGACTTGGCCACGATCAGGCCGGCGATGAGCAGGCCGAGGGTGATGCCGGTGCCGCCGAACTTGACGAAGCAGTCGACGATCTGCGGGGTGAGGATGTGGCCGCCGTCGGCGGTGGTCACGGCCTTGCCGGCATCCATGAGGGCCTGGTTGGCCACGGAGTTGGCGGTCAGCAGCGGGGCCATGATGCCCATGACGACGTTCGGGCCGTGGATGCCGCACCAGAAGAGGATGGAGATGAGCAGGGTGATGATGATCGCGCCGGCCCAGTTGTCGGTGAGGTTCTGCATCGGGGTCTGCAGGATCTTGAAGATGAGTTCGGTGAAGCTCACGCCGCCGAACAGCTGGCACAGGTGGTAGATGACGGCGGAGCCGAGCACCACGAAGAAGCCGGGGATCATGGCGGAGAACGCGTTGGACACGCCTTCGGGCACGGAGTCGGGCAGTTTGATCTTGAGGTTGTGCTTCATGCACTTGACGAACACCAGGCCGGACAGCAGGCCGACGATGATGGCGGTGATCACGCCGTTGCCGCCGGTCCATGAGGTGGAGATTGCGCCGGACACGGAGGCGGTGGTGCCCTCCTTGATCGCGTCGACGGTGCTGTGGTCGATGCTCACCGAGGACGGCGAGAGGATGAAGAAGGCGACCAGGGCTAGCAGACCGGAGGAGATACCATCTTCCTTCTCGTTGCGCGCGTAGGCGTAGCCGATGCCGACCGCGATGATGACGGCCAGGATATTGAACGTTCCAGCGGACACCTGGCTCAGGCCGATGTTCCACTTGTCGGTCAGCAGGTTGTTCATGAAGTCCGTGTAGCCCTCGAACGGCAGGTTCGCGAGCAGCAGGAACAGCGATCCCACCAGGGTGGCCGGCATCGTGAGCACGAAGCCGTCCTTCAGAGCGATGACCGCTTTGGTCGTCGCGAATTTCATGAAGCCGTTGAGCAGTTTGTTGCCGAACTCCTTCATTCTCGTCCTCCTTTGGACTGGTTGACGTCCCCGGGCCGGTGTCCTTGTCGCCGGTCCGATTCCTCTTGTTCAGTATCAAGTCATTCGGATGAATAGGCGTAATCCGAATGACTTGACTACAATATACAAGTTTCATTCGGCTGTGTCAAATTCATTCGAATGATTTTTGGATACGGCGTGTCGCCTCCCCGAGGGAATACCGCGAAGCGGCGCCTCCCCCACCGGCGACGCCGCCTCACGCATATAAGGGACTACTTCAGGTCGGCGAAATTAAAAAACGTGGCCTTCTTATAGTGGTAGTAGACCGTGCCGGCGTTGAACATGCGGCCGCTGGCCAGATAGGCGTCGTCCTCGACCACCAGGGCGGGATCCCCAGCCGACAGGCCAAGAAGGTCGGCCCGGCCATGATCCAGCTCTCGCGCGTATATCAGCTTGTCTGCAAATCCCGTACTCAGCCCCAGGTCCTCGCGAATGTACGCGTAAATGGAGCCACTGGCGATCTCCTCGCTGAGATACGGCACGAACTCCTTGAGATACAGGGCGTACTCGATGGCGAACGGTTCGTCATCCAACAGACGCAGGCGCGAGACGCTATAGACTTTGGCGTCGACGGCGCACTTGAGGCGCGCGGAATCCGCGCCCGCCTCGCGCTGCTCCAGCTTGATCAGCTTGGAGGACACGGAATGGCCGGGAAACTCCGAAGTCATGCCTCTCGTGCCGTTGATGTTGAGGCAACCCTCACGCCTGTTCTCCCGGACGAACATGCCGCTGCCCTGCACCGGATACACATCGCCAAGCTCGACCAACATGGCAATGGCGTTACGCACGCAGTACCGGGTCGCGCCGAACCGCTCCATGAGCTCGGGCTCGGTGGGCAGCTTTCCCGCGTCGTGGTATTTGCCCTTGTCGATCTCCACCTTGAGAATCTTCGCCAGTTCACGGTATTTCATACACCCTCCAAAATCACATCATTCAGCCGCGCCACATCGCCGCAGCACACATAATCCATATTATCGCATGACTCATATTCATTCGAATTACAGACACACCATCACCCACAATTGCATGATTCATTCGAATGAATTATTCTTAGGAAACACCATCTACAGTTCAGACGCTGATGTCGGCATTCCATAGGAGAACACGCGCATGAGCATATCCAAACTAGTATTTATTGATATCGACGGCACACTGCTGGACAGCAGCCACCGCATTCCCGAATCGGCTCGCGAGCAGTGCCGCCGAGCGCAGCAGGCCGGTCACCGGCTGTTCATCTGTTCGGGCCGTGCGGCGCTGGACATCGATCCACCGGTGCTCGAACTTGGGTTCGACGGCATCGTATCCGACGGCGGCGCATGCGCCGAGCTCGACGGTGAGACCATCATCGACGAGCGCATGCCCGCTGAATCCGTCCGCATGGCGACCTCGTTCTTCACCGCGCACGCCATGCCGTATGCCTGGCACTGCCCCGACGGCATGCACGCCACCGAACGCTACCTGCACCGGCTCGGCATCTGGCGAAAACTGCTGCGGCATCCGCAGATGCGCGACTCCTGGCACACCATCACCGACCATTCCGCCCCTCTGCCTCCAGTCCGCAAAGGAACGTTCTACGTCCCCGAGAACGGCAGTCTTACCGTGGAAGACGTGCGTCGCGAGCTCGCTGACTACGCGACCATTATCCACGGATCAATCAACGCTTCCAGCGACGACAACGGCGAGATCCTTATCCCCGGAGTAGACAAGGGCACGGCGCTCATGAAAGTCTCTCAACGGCTCGGAGTTCCACTGTCCGACACGATCGCCATCGGCGACAGCGACAACGACCTTGAGATGATACAGACTGCCGGCATCGGCGTGGCGATGGGCAACGGCACCGAAGCCGTCAAATCAGTCGCCGACATGATTGCGCCAAACGTCGACAACAACGGTCTCGCGGCGGTACTGCACCGGCTGCTCCGTTAACATGCCACCCCGCCTCAGAAGAGAATGCTCCAGACGGGGCTGTTCGACACACTCTCCTTCATCGGCGTGGGAACACGGCCCCGAGCCATGCGCTCCGTCTTCGCTTCCTGCGCCGTGTCCCGTGCCGCTCCCGGGCCGCCACCCAACAGCCGCATGATTCCAACGCAATCGCAACATCGCCTATCGTCGGAAATACAAAACCCGGCCCACGATATTTCGTGAGGCCGGGTGATGAAGTGCCCCCGGCGGGACTCGAACCCGCAAGCCGAAGCGATCGATTTTAAGTCGACTGCGTCTACCGATTTCGCCACGGGGGCCTGTGGTCGGCGGGAACCGACCGTGTCATTGTACTATGCGGCGCGCCCGTGCGTCGGGTCGCGGCGCATAGCCGTGTCACGCGGGAACGCCATGTGGATCGCGTCGAGGGACGTCACGCAGCGAGCAGGCGCCGTCCGTAGTCGAGGACGATGCCGTCGAGCAGCCCGTGCTCGCTCGCCACGTACGAGTCGATGGCCTCGCCGTGGTCGAGCCGCGCGGCCTCGCTCACCTTGGCGAGCACGCGGTTCCAGACGACGGCGCCGCCGCCCACCACGTCGATGCGTCCGGGATGGATCGTCTTGTAGGCGCGGCGCTGTTCGCGCGTCATCCTGAGGAACAGGTCGTCGATGCTTGTCGCGTCGGCGATGGACAGGCGGTGGCCGTCGACGATGGAGTGGTCGTATTCCTTCAGTCCGATGGCGAGCGCGGTCATCGTGGTCACGGTGCCGGACACGCCGATGATGGTGCGCGCCTTGCCGGCGGGCACGGTACGGAACGCCTCGTCGATATGCGCGTCGATGTCCTCGACGGCCTCGGCGATCTCCTCCTCGGTGGGCGGATCGGTCTTGAGATGCCGTTCGGTCATGCGCACCGATCCGATGTTCATCGAATACGCGGCCTGCACCTGCGTGGCGGGCGCGGTCTCGCCGTCGCCGCCGATGACGAGTTCGGTGGAGCCGCCGCCCAGGTCGACGACCAGATAGGGCGGTTTGAGGTCGCCGCGGTCGACGACCGACGTGGCGCCGAGAAAGCTCAGGTCGGCCTCCTCCGTGCCCGGGATGACCTCGGGGCGCACGCCGAGGATCGACTCGATGCCGTCCTCGAACTCCTCGCGGTTCCCGGCGTCGCGCGTGGCGGAGGTGGCGACGAAGCGGATGCCGTCGACCGGATGCTCGGCGAGGATGCCGGCGAACTCGCGCGCCGCCGCGTAGGCGCGTTCCAGCGCCTCGTCGGCGAACCGGTGCGTCTTGTCGACGTCCTGGCCGAGCCGGATGACGCGCAGCTGGCGCGGCACGATCTCGGTCATGCCGTGCTCGTCGACGCGCGCGATCTTCAGTCGGATGGAATTGGTGCCGCAGTCGATTCCCGCGACGGTCACCGCCTTGCCCATGATGGTTCCTTTCCTTGGCATTGAGCGCCTGTCTCCTTGGGCTCCCCTTGCCAGGGGAGCTGTCCGCGAAGCGGACTGAGGGGTAGTCCGCCTTGTCAGTCCAGCACGCTGCACCGGCACACGGCCGGGTCGAACTCGTCCTTCACGCGGTCGAGCACCATGTCGCCGATCGGGTTGGCGCCGCGGCCCATGACGAGCGACTGCGCGATCAGCGCGTGCAGGCACTTGACGCGCACGGGCATGCCGCCGGCCGACGTGCCTTCGATATGCTCCTCGGTGTCGCCGAGCTTGACGGCGATCTCGTGGCGGAACGCGAGATACAGCTCGTGGGCGCGCGCGTAGGCGGCCTTCACGTCCTCGTCCTCGGCGACGAGACGGCTGTACTCCTGCATCACGCCGTCGGCCTCCACATGCGAGGCGGCCTTGACGGCCTCCGGGCTGGTGAGATAGCAGGTGGTGGGGAACGGCACGCCGCCGGGCAGCAGCGGACGGGTGACGACGGCGAGCGGGCGGCCGCACACGCAACGCGCGCCGACGGCGGCCATGCCGCGCGGGTAGCGTCCGAGCTGGTGCTCGACGATGGCGATGTCGGCTTCGTTGGCCGGATGGTCGAGGATCTGGTCGGCCAGTGCGGTCGGGTCGATGGTGGTGGTCACTGTTGGTCCTTCTTGGTCGTGGTCGTGTCCGTCGAGGCGGAGCCGGAATCCTGCCGGTTCTTCTGCGTCCCGTCCTTCCCCTGCGTGCCCGTGGAGTTCTTGGACACCGGTTCGTCGGCCTTCTTGAACGCGTACGAGAGCTCACTGTACCAAGGCAGTTGCTTCGACGTGTCCGTCTCGGCGTCGGTCTTCGTCCCGCCGCCGCTGCCGTCGCCGGTCACCGCCTGCGGGTTCTGCACGCGCACCGCGGTCTCGCCGGGGAAGACGAAGCCGAGACGTTCGCGCGCCTGCGCGGCAACGTAGTTCTTGTCGTTCCAGCGGGAGATGTCGTTCTCCAGCTCCTGCTTCTGGGCGACGAGCGCCGCCTCCTCGCGCTTGAGACTGTTCAGGTGGGCGAGGTCGGCCGCGTATGTGTTGAACGTGGAGACGAGCTGGATGGTGCCGACCGCGATGATGAACAGGGAGACGAAGAAGGCGATCGGGCCGGAGTTGCCGGAACGGCGGTTCTTCTTCGCCTTCGCGGCGGACTTGGCGTCCCCCGCGCGTGGTGTCCGGTTCCGTGTGGTCATGGGCAACAAAATACCCGTCGCGTTCGACGGAACGCGACGGGCATTCGTTGCTGCGCTATGGCCGCCCCGTATGGGGCGACGCCTCAGCACGCCGGCGAAGCGGCATCAACTCACTTGTTGATGTACTTCTTGCAGGCCTTGAAGGCGCTGTAGCCGGCGTACTTCGCGGTGGAGCCGAGCTCCTCCTCGATCTCGAGCAGGCGGTTGTACTTGGCGACGCGCTCGCCACGGGCCGGGGCACCGGTCTTGATCTGGCGGGTGTTCTTGGCGACGGCCAGGTCGGAGATGGTGGTGTCCGGGGTCTCGCCGGAACGGTGGGAGACCATGGAGGTGTAGCCGTTGGCGGTGGCCAGCTCGATGGCGTCGAGGGTCTCGGTCACGGTGCCGATCTGGTTCAGCTTGACCAGCAGGGAGTTGGCGGCGCCGAGCTCGATGGCCTTGGCCAGGCGAGCCGGGTTGGTCACGAGCAGGTCGTCACCGACGAACTGCAGGCGGTCGCCGAGCAGCTTGGTGATGGCGGTCCAGTCTTCCCAGCCCTCCTCGTTGAACGGATCCTCGATGGAGACGATCGGGTACTCCTCGATGAGCTGCTCGTAGAAGTCGAGCATGTACTGGGAGTCGCGCTCGTCGCCCTCGAAGTGGTACTTGCCGGTCTCCTTGTTGTAGAACTCGGAGGAGGCGACGTCGAGGGAGATGCCGATCTGCTTGCCCGGCTCGTAGCCGGCGGCGGAGATGGCGTCCATGATGTAGTTGAGGGAGTCCTTGTTGGACTTCATCTTCGGAGCGAAGCCGCCCTCGTCGCCGAGGCCCGTGTTCAGGCCTTCCTTCTTGAGGACGTTCTTCAGGGTGTGGTAGACCTCGACGCCGGCCTGGAGGGCCTCGGAGTAGGTGTCGAAGCCGTACGGGGAGATCATGTACTCCTGGATGTCGGTGGCGAAGTCCGCGTGGGCGCCGCCGTTCATGATGTTCATGTTCGGCACCGGCAGGATGTGGCCGTTGGTGCCGCCGATGTAGCGGTACAGTGGCTCGTCGGCGGACTCGGCGGCGGCGTACAGGGCGGCCAGGGAGACGCCGAGGATGGCGTTGGCGCCCAGACGGCCCTTGTTCGGGGTGCCGTCGAGCTCGATCATCAGGTCGTCGAGGGCGCGCTGGTCGGAGGCATCCATGCCGATGACCTTCGGAGCGATCTCCTCGTTGACGGCCTTGACCGCGTTCAGAACGCCCTTGCCGCCGTAGACGGACTTGTCGCCGTCGCGACGCTCCCAGGCCTCGGCCTCACCGGTGGAGGCACCGGACGGGACCAGACCCAGACCGCGGGCGCCGTCCTCGGTGTCCAGAACGACCTGGACGGTCGGGTTGCCGCGGGAATCGAGAATCTGACGCGCGTAGACGCTTTCAATTGCTGCCACAACTACTCCTTTAACGTTAGGTTGTGATGACATCGTCAAGAATAGTGTGATTGATGGACTACGCGCAAGGGTTGCGCATTGCGTGTTGTGAGCGTTCACATCCCACTGTTCACCGATATTTCAACGTTGTTTCACGCCCCGTTCGACTCCCGTCGACGTTCCACGGTCCGGACAGGCACCACATCCGCCGACTAGACTGGGCCCGCATGAACGACATGCACATCCGCCGCGCCGAGAAGCGCGACATCCCCGAACTCCACCGCCTGCTGCGGCAGGTGGCGGACGTCCATCACGCCGGCCGCCCCGACCTGTTCAAGGCGGACGCGACGAAATACACCGACGACGAACTCGCGGGAATCCTCGCCGACGACGAACGCCCGGTCTTCGGCGCGTTCTCGGACGCGGACGACGCGACGCTCTACGGCTACGCGTTCTGCGTGTTCGAGCGGCATCCGGGCAACCACGTGCTCACCGACGTGACGACGCTCTACATCGACGACATCTGCGTCGACGAGGCGGCGCGCGGGCGGCACGTGGGTACCGCCGTCTACCGGCACGTGCTCGATTTCGCCCGCGGCGCCGGCTGCTACAACGTGACGCTCAACGTGTGGTCGTGCAATCCTGGCGCGCAGGCGTTCTACGAGCGAATGGGCCTCAAGCCCTACAAGATCGGCATGGAGACGATCCTGTAGGGCCTTGCAGGGTCCGCGCCCCGCCCCGCTCCCCCGCCGCTCGGCTACCGGCGTTTGCCCGGCACGTAGGCCAGGTCGTTGAGCAGGTCGGACACCCAGTCCATCACCTGCTCGCCGGGCATCGGCCCCTTGCCGAGGGAGCCGCCGAACGGCGTGGGGATGATCATCTGGTGCGTGACCGGCCGGTACTGGAACCCCTTGTAGATGCGCGACATGCGCATGAGCATCGACTCGGGCGGGTCGACGCGGCCGACGCGCAGACGGTTCGACTGGGCGAGGATCTCGGAGATGCCAAGCTTCCTGGCCCTGAACTTGAGGCGCGCCACGCCGAACAGCATCTCGAACTCCTCCGGCAGCGGGCCGTAGCGGTCGGCGAGCTCCTCGGCGAGGTCCTTGAGGTCGTTCTCGTCGCGGGCGGCGGCGAGCTTGCGGTACGCCTCGAGGCGCAGCTTGTCCGAGTCGATGTAGTCCACCGGGATCGACGCCTCGACCGGCAGGTCGATCGACACGTTCGCCGGTTCGGCGGCCTTGTCCGGCTCCTTGTACTTCTCGACGGCCTCGGAGACCATGCGCACGTACAGGTCGAAGCCGACGCCCTCGATGTGGCCGGACTGCTGGTCGCCGAGCAGGTTGCCGGTGCCCCTGAGCTCCAGGTCCTTCATCGCCACGTCGAAGCCGGAGCCCAACGCCGTGTTCTGCGCGATCGTCGCGAGCCTGTCGTGCGACTGCTGGGTCATCGGCTTGGACGGATCGTACAGGAAGTACGCGTACGCGCGTTCTCGGCCGCGGCCGACGCGTCCGCGCAGCTGGTGGAGCTGCGAGAGGCCGAAACGGTCCGCATGGTCGACGATCAGCGTGTTCGCGTTCGAGATATCGAGGCCCGTCTCGATGATCGTCGTGCACACGAGCACGTCGATGTCGCGGTGCCAGAAGTCGCGGATGATCTGGTCGAGCTGCTTCTCGCCCATCTTGCCGTGCGCGACGCCGACCTTCGCCTCCGGCACGAGCGTGTGGATCCTGTCGGCGATGTGCGCGATGTCCTCCACGCGGTTGTGCACGTAGAACACCTGTCCGCCGCGCAACAGCTCGCGGCGCACCGCGGCCGTGACCTGCGCGTCCTCGTAGGCGCCCACGTAGGTGAGCACCGGCAGACGGTCCTCCGGCGGGGTGGCGAGCGTCGACATCTCGCGGATGCCGGTGACGGCCATCTCCAGCGTGCGCGGGATCGGCGTCGCGGAGAGGGACAGGACGTCCACGTTGGTGCGCAAGGCCTTGAGCGTCTCCTTGTGTTCGACGCCGAAACGCTGTTCTTCGTCGATAATGACGAGGCCCAGGTCCTTGAACCTGATCTTCGGGTTGAGCAGCTTGTGCGTGCCGATGACCACGTCCACGGTGCCGGCCGCCAGCCCCTCGATGGTCTCCTTGATCTCCTTGGGTTTCTGGAAGCGGCTCATCGCCGCCACGTTGACCGGGAAGCCCTCGTAGCGTTCGGTGAACGTCTCGTAGTGCTGCTGGACGAGCAGCGTGGTGGGCACGAGCACGGCCACCTGCTTGCCGTCCTGGATGGCCTTGAACGCGGCGCGCACCGCGATCTCGGTCTTGCCGAAGCCCACGTCGCCGCAGATGAGGCGGTCCATCGGGCGGGGCTGCTCCATGTCGTGCTTGACCTCGTCGATGGTGGTGAGCTGGTCGGCGGTCTCCTGGTAGGGGAACGCGTCCTCCAGCTCCTTCTGCCACGGGGTGTCCGGGCTGAACGCGAAGCCGGGCGTGCGCTGGCGGGCCGAATACAGCTTCACCAGGTCGTCGGCGATCTCCTTGACGTGCTTGCGCGCCTTCGCCTTGGTGGCCGCCCAGTCGGATCCGCCCAGCTTGTTGAGCTTGGGCGCTTCGGCGCCGATGTACTTGCTCACCTGGTCGAGCTGGTCGGTGGGGATGAACAGCTTGTCCGGCGGGGCGCCCCGCTTGCTCGGCGCGTATTCGATGACGAGGTATTCGCGCGTGGTGCGGTTCGCGCCGGTGCCGATGGTGCGCTGGCGCATCTCGACGAACCGGCCGATGCCGTGCTGCTCGTGCACCACGTAGTCGCCGGCCTTGAGCTCCATGAGATCAATGGCCTTGCGGCGGCGCTTCGGGGTCTTCGCCTGCGCCATCGCCGAGGTGCGGCCGGTCAGGTCGCGTTCGGTGAGCAGGGCGGTCTTCGCCTGCCTGTCGACGAAGCCGTCGACGGCCTGCGAGCGGATCGCGTCGAACCGCGTGATGCCGGTCGCGTTGACGGCGCGCTTGAGTCGTGCGAGCGTGCCCTTGGCCGCCGCGGTGATGGCGACGTCGAATCCGGCGTCGATGAGGCCTTCGATGCCGGCGGCGGCCTTCGACTCGTCGCCGCGGTACTCCCCCGGATTCGTCGCGTCGACCTGCACGCGTCCCGGGCGCGAACCGTCGACGGTGAAGCTGGTGAGGCGGATCACGTCGTGCTTCGAGTTCTCGAGCGCGGATATCGCCTCGTCATAGTCGATGAAGCTCGCCTGGTCGAAGGTGATGGGCGCGCCGGCGCCGTGGCCGGACGCGGCGACGTGCCAGCTGGCGGCGAGGAACTCGTTCGCCGTCTTGGCGAGGTCCTCGGCGGAGCGGCGCAGCTTCTCCGGGTCGCTCAGCAGGATGACGGCGTTCCCGGGCAGCAGGCCGGCGACCGGCTCCATGTCGTCGATGAGCGCAGGCATCAGCGATTCCATGCCTTCGACGGGGACGGCGTTCGCGATGGATTCGAGCATGTCGTCGGCGTTCGGGATGGAGCCGATCAGCGATTTCGCGCGGGCGCGCACCCGGTCGGTGAGCTGCAGCTCGCGGCATGGCGTCGCCCAGATGGTCGTAAGGCCGTCGCCGTAGGTGCGCTGGTCGGAGGCGTGGAATTCCCTGATGCCGTCGATCTCGTCGCCAAAGAACTCGATGCGCACCGGGTGGGGCGCGGTAGGCGGGAACACGTCGAGGATGCCGCCGCGCACCGCGAACTCGCCGCGGTCCATGACGAGCTCGACGCGCGTGTACGCGTTCTCGACGAGACGGTCCGCCGCCTCGTCGAGCGGCAGGTCCTCGCCCCGCGTGAACACGAGCGGTTCGACGTCGGCGAGGCCGGCGACGATCGGCTGGATGAGCGAGCGCACCGGCATGACGAGGATGCGGATGCGGCCGAACATCGGATCGGCGTCGCTCGGATGCTTCAGGCGACGGAACACGGCCATGCGGCTGGCGACCGTGTCGGCGCGGGGGCTGAGCCGCTCGTGCGGCAGCGTCTCCCATGCCTCCAATTGGGCGATGTCGTCCGGATTCCCGTCATACCAGGAGCGTAGCGCGCCGACGGTCTCCTCGGCCTCGCGCCCGGAGGCGACGACGAGCACGACCGGCTTGCCGGCCTTGCCTGTTGTGCCGTCTGTGCCGCCCACACCCTGTGCGATGGCGGCGGCGAGCGCCGGGCGCATGCCTTCGGGCAGGCCGACGACGATCGCGTCGTCGACGCCCTCCGGCGGTTCGATGTCGCCGGACGCGACCTTGCGGAACGCGGGATCGCCGTCCGCGAGCCGTTCGAGCAGCCCGGCGAGCGAGCCGTCGACGAGGCCGAGTTCGGACGTGACGGACGCGGGCGTCTCCTTGGCGTCAGCGGCCATTGAACTTCTCCTGGGTCTTGGCGAGTCCCTTGAAGATGATGTCCTCGGCGGCGTCCGCGCCGTCCATGAGGAATTCGGGCAGCTGCTTGCGCTGGTCGGGGCCGAAGCCGCCGAGCACCCAGTTGATGGTGTTGTCGTGCGCGTTGGCGCCGCGGCGGGCATGGCCGACGCCCATGCGCACGCGCGCGTACTTCGGCGTGCCCAGCGACTTGTCGATGGATTTGATGCCGTTGTGGCCGCCGGCGGAGCCGCCGGCCTTGACCTTGATGCGGCCGAAGTCGAGGTCCATGTCGTCGTGGATGACAATGACGTGGTCGGGCTGGATCTGGTAGTAGGAGCAGATCGAGGCGACCGCGTTGCCGGACTCGTTCATGTAGGTGAGCGGCTTGGCGAGGAAGAACTTGACGGCGCGGCCGTCGAGGTGCATCGCGCCCTTGCCGAGCATGGCGAGCCCCTTGTGGTCGGAGAAGGCGACCGACCAGCGTTCCGCGAGCACGTCGGCGGTCATGAAGCCCATGTTGTGCCGCGTGTCCTCATACTTCTTGCCCGGGTTGCCCAGTCCCGCGATCAGCCAGAAATCCGATGCCATATGCGTTGCTCCTTACTGCGCCTTACTCGTTTTCGACCGAACAGATTGTACCCACCGCCTCAGTCAAGGGCGCGGACGCGCAGGTGCCGGCGCCGGCGCCCCGGTCACAGGTCGAGGTACCAGTAGGACATGTCGTGCATGACGCCGGTCGCGTCGGTGGCGGCGGCGGGGAGGAGACCGAACCGAGTGAAGCCGAAGCGGCGCATCAGGGCGGTCGATCCGGCGTTGTCGGCGAAGATGATGCCGATGGCCTTGCGCATGCGGCGGGCCCTCGCCTCGTCGAGCAGGTGGTCGAGCAGGAACGTGCCGATGCCGCGATGCCGCCACTGCGGCGCGATGTAGTAGGCGAGGTCGGTGACGCCGTCGTAGCCGGCGCGGTCGTAGAACACGGACAGCGCGCCGAAGGCGACGACCTTGCGGGGACGAGCGCCGTCGCGATCCCCCTGAACGGTCTCCACGCCGTCGCGTGCGACCTCTTCGTCACCACGGGAGGCATCGTCACCGTCGTCCGTCGCCTCGACGACGAACACCCCGTAGGGCGGCTGGTGCGATTCCACCCATGCGCGGCGTTGGTCGAGGGTGCGGGGCGCGAGGTCGGCGGTGGCGCCGCCTTCGACGACGGACGCGTTGTAGATGTCGGTGATGGCCTGGAGATCGGATGCGGTCGCGGCCCGGAACAGATAGGACATGCCGACAGCCTAGCACCCGGCGCAAGAAATCCCGGAGAACGTCCCCATCGCCCGGGAATCCTTGCGCTGACGGCATCTCAGCACAACATATCCCGGAAGATACAGCCCTTTCCCGGGAATCCTTGCGCCGGGAAGGACTCAGCACTAACAATCCCGGAAATCGCCACTGTCGTCCGGGAAAAGTCGCACTGACGATGGGTCAATGCAGGAAATCCCGGAGAATCGCAACGATTCCCGGGATTTCTTGTGCTATGCGGTGGCCTGGGGATGTATTGGAGGCGTCGGCTACGGGGTTTCCGATGCCCTCGCTCCCGAAACTACTGTTCCAGTTCGATGGCCTTGTTCAACGCGTCCTCGAGGGCCTTCTGGGCTTCGCCATAGGCGGTCCAGTCGCCGTTCCTCATGGCGTCCTGGCTGTCCTTCATCGCCTGGGCGGCGTCGTCGAGCGCCTGCTTGAGCTCAGGGCTGCGCGCGGCGGACGAACCCGACGAACCCGACGAACCCGACGACGAACCGGAATCCTTACCGTCACCTGAACCGGAACCGCCCTTCGACGTGTCACCCGACGAACCGGACGAACCCGCCGAGCCGGAACCGCCCGAACCGCCCGCGACGTTCGCCGCGTCGCCGGCGGACGCGCCGGAGTCGCCGCCGAACACCTGGTCGAGCGCCTCGTCGAGCGTGTCGGCGAACCCGACCTGGTCGCCGAACGCGACGAGCACCTTCTTGAGCAGCGGGAACGACGTGGCGCCCGAGGACTTCACGTACACGGGCTGCACGTAGACGAGGCCGCCGCCCAACGGCAGGGTCAGCAGGTTGCCGCGCACCACGTTCGTGGAGCCGGACTGCAGGAGGTTCAGCTCCTTGGACACGTCGGCGTCGGCGTTGAAGTTGTTCTGCGCCTGTCCGGGGCCGGGCACGTTCGAATCCTTCGGCAGCTCCTGCAATCTGAGGGTGCCGTAGTTCGGCCCGATCTCGCCCTTCGTCGAGCCCGCGTCCGAGTCGACGGAGAGGAATCCGGTGAGGATCTCGCGCGTCGACGTGCCGGCGGGGATGTACGAGGAGGTCAGCGAGAACACCGGCTCCTTGGTGCCGCCGGTCTGGAGGGTCAGATAGTAGGGCGGCTGGAGGATGTCCTGGTCCTGCGCCTGCTGCGATTCGGTCGGGTCGACCGGCGTCTGCCAGAAGTCCTCGCCCGAATAGTACTGGCTGGCGGAGGTCACGTGGTACTTGGCGAGCAGTTCGCGCTGCACCTTGAACAGGTTCTCCGGATAGCGCATGTGGCTCATCAGGTCGCCGCTGATCTCGCCCAGCTGGTGGTACTGGCCGGGGAAGATCTGCTCCCACGCCTTGATGACCGGATCGGACTTGTCCCACACGTACAGGTCGACGGAACCGTCATACGCGTCGACGGTGGCCTTCACCGAGTTGCGGATGTAGTTCGCCTGCTGCGTGCCGAGTCCGGTCACGGTGGACGACGAGACGGTGGTGGAGTCCTTGGTCGCCGACCCGAGGTCGGTCATCTGCGAGTACGGGTAGGCGTCGGACGTGGTGTAGCCGTCGACGATCCACTTGACGCGGCCGTCGACCACCGCCGGGTAGACGCGCCCGTCGAGCGTCAGATACGGGGCGACCTTGGCGACGCGCTCGCGCGGCGACCGGTCGTAGAGGATCTGCGAGGCGGAGGTCACGCGGTCGGAGAAGAGGATCTGGTCGGAGCCGAAGCGGATCGCGTACAGGAGACGCGCGAACAGGTTGCCGACGGACGGGCCGCCGTTCCCCTTGAACGTGTTGGTCGCGCCCTTCGACCCGGTCGGATAGTCGAACTC
Source organism: Bifidobacterium sp. LH_426 (assembly GCF_056356875.1). Taxonomy (NCBI): domain Bacteria; kingdom Bacillati; phylum Actinomycetota; class Actinomycetes; order Bifidobacteriales; family Bifidobacteriaceae; genus Bifidobacterium; species Bifidobacterium sp. LH_426. Next base: position 122,399 of record NZ_JBKEVB010000005.1, on the reverse strand, counting down.
CCATGCGGCGGTGCCCTCCGGCGCGCCGACGATCGAGTATTCGCCCATGTTCGGCGAGAAATAGATGCGCGGCTCGTACTTCTCGGATTCGGTGAGCTTGCCCTGCGTGGGGATGCCGGATTCGAAGAACTCGGGCTGGCCGTCGGCGGTCACCTTGTTGCCGTAGGCGGCGACGACGCCGTAGCCGTGCGTGTACACGGTGTGGTCGTTCACCCAGTTGCGGTTGTCGTTGCCGGCGAGGTCGAGCTCGCGGGCAGCAATCACCGTGTCCTGGCTCTTGCCGTCGATTTCGTACTTGTCGACGGCGAGCGTGTCGGCGAACGTGTAGTACTGCTTGGACTGCTGGAGCTGCTTGAACGTCGGGGAGACCACCTGCGGGTCGAGCAGTCGGATCTGCGCCGTGGTCTCGCCCTCCGAGCTCAACGCGCCGGATTCGCCCTTCGTCGTGGCCTTGTAGTTCTCGGTCTTGAGCTTGTCGAGGCCGTAGGCGGCGCGCGTGGCGTCGATGTTGCGCTGGATGTACGTGGATTCCATCTCCTGCGCGTTCGGGTTGACGCGGAAGCGCTGCAGCACCGCCGGCCACACGATGGTCAGGACCATGGAGACGACGACCACGACGGCGATGGCGACGATCGGGGTGCGCCACGCCTTCAAGGCGGCGGAGGCGCGCACGCCGAGCGGCTGCGCGCCCTCCAGCGCGTGCGAGCGCATGAGCCACACGCCGAGCACGACGCCGAGAATCGCGATGAGCGCGGCCATGATGAACGTGACCGGGATGGTCGCGTTGACGGTGGTGTACGTGGCGCCGGTGATGCGCGAACCCTGCTGGGTCAGGTGTGCGAACACGCCGAGCGCGGTGGACGCGGCGAGCGCGAACATGTTGAGCATGAGCCACACGGCGATCTGGCGACGGGCCCGCTTCGTGATGGCGAACAGGCCACGGCCGTTCACCGGCATGGTCAGGCGGATGCCGCCCATCATCACGTGCGTGGCGACGGAGAAGACGATGCCGACGAGCAGCAGCATCGACACGGCGGACATGACGAGCCTCAGGCCGGGCAGCACGAACACGTAGAAGCCGTTGTCGAGACCGAACTGCGGGTCCTCGACGCCGAAGCTCTGCGCGTGGAACATGAGCAGCACGTCGGCCCAGTTCGCGTTGAACTGCGCGCCGAACACGGCGCCCACGATCACGGAGATGACGGCGGCGACGCGTCGCGCGGTCTTCGAGCTGACGGTCTGTTTCACCTCGACCACGTCGCCGTTGACGCGTACGCGCGAGCCGTCGGCCGCGTCGGGACGGGCGCGGATCGCCAGCCATGCGGACAGGAATCCGACGAGTCCCATGAGCAGCGCGTACGCGACCCACAGGCCGACCTTCACGCCGAGCTGCGTCCAGACGACGGATTGGAAGCCGAGCTGCCCGTACCACATGAGGTCGGTGAGGAACCGGGCGAGGCCGAAGAACAGGCCGACGAGGATGGCGAGCGCCGCGACCACGCCGATGAGGATCTTCGTGCCGCGGTCCGGGCCGCCATGCGGGCCTTTGCCCGGACGCGAGGGTCTGCGCGTGATGCGCGGGAATCCGGGGCCGAACGGGGGTCGTCCCGCTCCCCCGCCGTGTCGCGCTCCGGAGCCGGCGGCACCGGCGCCCGCTCCCGCGCCCGACGGCCTTGCGTCGTCGCCGTCCGTCTCGACGTCGATGATGATCGGATCGTCGTCGGAGCGTTCCGCCCGCACCCGCGATCCGTTCCGACCGGACCGCCCGCGATCGCCGCGCGGGTCGAAATCGGGGTCGAACATACCGAATATATCTGCGAATGACATGTTCCCAGCCTACAAACAGGTGGGGAATGTCAATTCGCGTCCGTTCGCCGGGAGCCGAGCCGTGCCGGCGTGTATTCTCGTGCGCGGATACGGACGGCCATCGGATATCCGATGGCCGGTGGCCGATGACCGATATCGATGACGGAAAATGATGGAAAGGGGACGTCTGTGCTCACGGGGAATCGTCGGGACGGTGGTGCGACGAGGCGCGGAGGCGCGATGCCGACGCTCGTGACGGCCGTCGCCGCGGCGCTCGCGGTCGTGCTGGTCGTCGTGCTGGTGGTCCTGCCGCGGGTGCGCGACGCCCGGCATCCGGCGGCTCCGTCGGGCCGGACCGCGCACATGTCGCGTTCGGCCGTCCCCACGCCCGGGGATCCGACGTCGATGCGGGCGCGGCGAATCGTCGACGGCATGGATGTGGAGGAACGCGTCGGCCAGCTGGTGATGGCGCCGTTGTTCGCCGGCAGCGAGCCGTCCGCGTTGAAGGACGCGATCGCCGACCGTCACGTCGGTTCGGTGCTGCTCATCGGCAACTGGCGTTCCGGCGTGTCCGGCGTGCGTAAGGCGGTCGACGGGCTGCAATCCTATGTGGGGGACGGTTCGCGGCTGATCGTCGCCACCGATCAGGAGGGCGGCCAGGTGCAGCATCTGACCGGTTCCGGGTTCGACGCGATGCCGAGCGCGGTCGAGCAGGGCGCGATGACGTCCGACCAGCTGCGCGCGTCGGCGGCCGGTTGGGGTGGTCAGTTGGCGGCGGCCGGCGTCAACGTCGATCTCGCGCCGGTCACGGACACGGTTCCCGGCGACCGCAAGCAGAACGATCCGATCGGCGCGTTGGACCGTGATTTCGGTCTCGACGCCGCCGGCAACGCGGCGCATGCGGCGGCGTTCGTCGCGGGGATGCGCGACGCGGGCGTGCAGTCGTCGATCAAGCATTATCCGGGTCTGGGCGCGGTCAAGGGGAACACGGATTTCACGGCGGACGGCATCCTCGACACGACGACCACGGCAGACGGCGCGGAGATCGGCGCGTTCCACACGGTGATCGCGCAGGCGCGGCCGGCGATGGTGATGATGTCGCTCGCCACGTACCAGCGGATCGACGCGGATAATCCGGCCGCGTTCTCCTCCACGATCGTGGACGGCGTGCTGCGCGGCAGGCAGGGCTATGACGGCGTGGTCACGTCGGATTCGCTGTCGGCGGCCGCGGTGAGCGGCACGCCGACCGACCAGTTGGGCGTGCGGTTCGTCGAGGCGGGCGGCGATCTCGTATGCATCGGCCAGAGCGCCTATGTCACGCCGATCCTCGACGGGTTGGCGGCGAAGGCGAAGTCGGATGACGCGTTCGCGGCCAAGGTGGAGCGTTCGGCGGAGCGCGTCGTGCGGCTCAAGCTCGAGATGGGGCTGATGGACTAGCGATACAGGCCGTGCTTGCCGATGTATTGGACGACGCCGTCGGGCACGAGATACCAGACGGGCTCGTCGTGTTCGGCGCGGCGCCGCACGTCGGTGGAGCTGATCGCCAACGCGGGGATCTCCAGCGTGTCCACCTTGCCTTCGGGCAGCCTCACGCCTTCGGGCGACGAGTAGCCGGGTCGGGTGACGGCGACGAAGTGGGCGAGGTCCCACATCTTCTCCGCGTCCTTCCACTGCATGATCTCGGCGACCGCGTCCGCGCCGGTGATGAAGAACAGTTCCGCGTCGGGGCGTTGCGCGCGGATGTCGCGCAGCGTGTCGATCGTGTAGGTGACGCCCGGGCGGTCGATGTCGACGCGGCTGACGGTGAACTTCGGGTTGGAGGCGGTGGCGATCACCGTCATCAGATACCGGTCCTCGGCGTTGGTGACGTGCTTGTCGAGCTTGAACACGGGCCGTCCGGTGGGCACGAAGATCACCTCGTCGAGGTCGTACACCCACGCCACTTCGCTGGCGGCGACCAGGTGGCCGTTGTGGATCGGGTCGAACGTGCCGCCCATGATGCCGATGCGCGGCGTCGCATGCCAGTTGCCGCGCGCCGACCGGCGGACGGCCGCCCCGTGCCGCGCGGCGGCGGGGCCGGATTCGGAACCGCCGGTGCCGGGCGCGCCGGCGTTGGCCACGTTGGCGGTCGCCTCCACCGAGTCGACGGACAGGTCGGACATCCGCCGTTCGCCGGCGGTCATTCCCTCCGCATCGATGCCGGCCGTGTTCACGCGCGTCCCTCCGCCTTGCGTTCGGCCGCCTCCTCGCGCAGTTCGACGTGCTCGGCCTGCTCGGTCTCCTGTTCGATCTCCATGGCGGTGGGGCTGCCGTCCTTCGGGTCAATCTTGCCCATGTCCTCGTCCCATTCGTCCTGCACGACACGACGGATCTCCGCGAACGTGGGCAGCGGGAAGTCGGGCTGGTAGAGGCGGCGCACCTCGGCGACGCGTTCGGTCACGCGGATGAGCGTGTCGGTCATGCCGTCCACGTCGCCTTCGCGTTCGAGCGTGGAGAAACGCGCGATGTAGCTTTCCATGAGGGTCATGTGCTCGCGCACCGCGTGCAGCTGCGCGTCGTCCAGGTCCGCCACGTCCGGCGCGTGCTCGTCGGGCCAGCCGATGAGCACGGCGTCCGCGTATTCGAGCGAGGCGCGTTGGGACGCGGAGGCGATGCCGTCCTCGATCTGCACGAGGAACACGTAGCGCACGATGCTGAGGCGTTCGGCGGCGATCTTGAGCCCGCAGCGCGGGTCGTCCAGGTCGAGGTCGTCGCGCAGTTCGGTGATCGGCACGCTCATGCCGTCGTTCGCGGTCTTCTCGTCGGTCGTCTCGTTCATGTCGCTCATGCGCGCACCTGCCCCCTGCCGTATCCGATCCATTTCGTGGTGGTCATCTCCCTCAGGCCCATCGGCCCGCGCGCGTGCATCTTCTGCGTGGAGATGCCGAGTTCGGCGCCGAAGCCGAACACGCCGCCGTCGGTGAACCGCGTGGACGCGTTGACCATGACGACGGCCGAGTCGATGCGCGCGGTGAACTCTTCGACGGCCGTGTAGTCCTCGGCGACGATCGCCTCGGTATGGCCGGTGGAGTGCGCGTTGATGTGGTCGACGGCCTCGTCGAGCGAGTCGACGACCTTGATCCCCATTTCAAGCGCGAGGTACTCGGTGTCCCAGTCCTCGGCGGTCGCGTGCGTGAGCAGCCCGTCCGCCGCGGCCTGCGGCGCGGCGGCGTCGATGATCGCGTAGGCGCGTTCGTCCGCGTGGAGCGTCACGCCCGCGTCGAGCAGCGCGGCGGCCGCCACGGGAAGGAACGCCGCGGCGACGCGCTCGTGCACGAGCAGCTTCTCGGCGGCGTTGCACACGCCGACGCGCTGCGTCTTCGCGTTGATGATGATGGGGATCGCCTTGGCCGGGTCGCCGGAGGCGTCCATGTAGATGTGCACGTTGCCGGCGCCCGTCTCGATGACCGGCACCTTCGAGTTCTCGACGACGGCGCGGATGAGGCCCTTGCCTCCGCGCGGCACGAGCAGGTCGATGTGGCCGCGCGCCTCCATCATCGCGGTCGCGCCGTCGCGTCCGAAATCGTCGACGGTGGCGACGAGCGACGGGTCGAAGCCTTCCGCGCGCAGCGCGTCGCCGATCACGGCGAGCGTGGCGGCGTTCGTGCGTTCGGCCGCGTGACCGCCTCGCAGGATCGCCGCGTTGCCGGATTTGAGGCACAGGGACGCGACGTCGACGGTGACGTTCGGACGCGCCTCGTAGATCATGCCGATGACGCCGATCGGCACACGCGTCTGGGTCAGGCGCATGCCGTTGGGCAGATTGTAGCCGCGCACGATCTCGCCGACCGGATCGGGCAGGGAGGCGACGTGACGCACGCCGTCGGCGGCGGCCTTGACACGCGGGGCGTCGAAGAGCAGGCGGTCGAGCTTGCCGGCGTCCATGCCGGCCTCGCGCGACACGTCCATGTCGGCGGCGTTGGCCGTCTCGATCTCGCCGGCGCGGGCGTCGAGCGCGTCGGCGATGGCGTGCAGCAGACGGTTCTTGGCGTCCGTGTCCGCGCGCGCGAGCGCCCGCTGCGCGCGTGCGGCGGCGTCGGCGCGGACGCACACGGCATCGAAGACGGCTCCCGCGACCGCGGTTTCCTCGTTGTTCGTCATAACCACCCACCTTACCGCAACACGTGCGCAAAGTCCGGAATACGAAAAGGCTCCCCCGCCGGGCGAGGGAGCCGATATGGACCGATCAGTGGATCTGGTCGAGGTCCGGGTAGAGCGGGAAGTCCTCGACGAGCTTGTCGACGCGGGCCTTGAGGGATTCGACGTCGGCGGACGGGCCGGCGGCGAGCGCGGTGCCGATGATGTCGGCGACCTCCTCGTACTCCTTCGGTCCGAAGCCGCGGGTGGCGAGCGCGGAAGCGCCGATGCGAAGGCCGGAGGCGACGGAGGCGGGACGCGGGTCGAACGGCACGGTGTTGCGGTTGATGGTGATGCCGCACTGGGCGAGCAGGTCCTCGCCCTGCTTGCCGTCCATCTCGCTGTTGCGCAGGTCGACCATCACCAGGTGCACGTCGGTGCCGCCGGTGAGCACGCTGATGCCGTTGGCCTTGACGTCGTCGGCGAGGAGGCGCTCGGCGATGATCTTCGCGCCTTCGAGCGTGCGCTCCATGCGGTTCCTGAACTCCGGAGTGCCGGCGACCTTGAAGCTGACGGCCTTGCCGGCGACCACGTGCATGAGCGGACCGCCCTGCTGGCCGGGGAACACGGAGGAGTTGAGCTTCTTGGCGTACTCCTGCCTGGCGAGGATGAAGCCGGAACGCGGGCCGCCGAGGGTCTTGTGGGCGGTGGAGGAGACGACGTCCGCGTACGGGACGGGGCTCGGATGCAGGCCGGCGGCGACGAGGCCGGCGAAGTGGGCCATGTCGACCCAGAACTTGGCGCCGACCTCGTCGGCGATCTCCTTGATGGCCTTGAAGTCCTCGATGCGCGGGTAGGCGGACCAGCCGCCGATGATCATGGCCGGGTGGGTCTCGAGGGCGCGCTGGCGGATGATCTCCGGGTCGATGCGGAAGGTCTCCGGGTTCACGCCGTAGGCTTCGGCGTGGTAGAACTTGCCGGAGAAGTTGATCTTCATGCCGTGGGTGAGGTGGCCGCCGTGGTCGAGGGCGAGGCCGAGCACGGTGTCGCCGGGCTTGACGAGCGCCTGGTAGACGGCGGCGTTGGCCTGGGCGCCGGAGTGGGGCTGGACGTTCACGTATTCGGCGCCGAACAGCTTCTTGGCGCGTTCGCGGGCGATGGTCTCGATCTGGTCGACGAACTCGCAGCCGCCGTAGTAGCGGCGTCCCGGGTAGCCCTCGGCGTACTTGTTGGTGAGCACGGAGCCCTGGCACTGCAGCACGGCGCGCGGCACGAAGTTCTCGGAAGCGATCATCTCGAGGCCGCCCTGCTGGCGGCGGAGTTCGGAGTCAAGCAGCTCGGCGATCTCCGGATCGGCGGCGCTGATGGGCGCGTTGAATGCGTCGGTGGCCTTCTGTGCGAGGGGTGAAGCGGTCATGTGTGCTCCTTAAACGGTGTGGGTAACGACTGGTTTGCCGTTCGGGCGACGAGTGTACGGTCCGTTTGTGGCGAACCTGTTTCCGCCGTATGACGAATCTCACACCGTGGAACGCCTCCCCGCGACCCCCACCCCCGCCCGTCATGCCCATGGTGCGGCAAACCCCTCATGGTGCGGTCGCCCGAAACGGCGTGATTCCGCCGTTGTGTGGATTATGTGTGACCGCACCATGGGAGATTCGCCGCACCATGGGAGGGTCGCCGGTAGACTTGTGGATGGTTTATCGTCCCCGTTTCGCGTATGAAGGATCCGCCGTGGCCACCACATTCCATTCCACCCGTTCCACCACCGATTCGCTGACCGCCAAGCAGGCGATCCGCAAGGGCATCGCCGACGACGGCGGCCTGTTCGTCTCCGACCAGCTGGGTTCCGTGAAGGTCGAGATCGGCGATCTGGCCGGCAAGTCCTATCAGGAGATCGCGCGCCGCGTGCTGGGCGCGCTGCTGCCCGACTTCACGGCCGAGGAGCTGGGCGCGTGCATCGACGCCGCCTACGGCGACCAGTGGTCGGACGACCGCATCACGCCGTTGAAGCCGCTCGGCGACGACTTCATCCTCGAACTGTTCAACGGCCCGACCTCCGCGTTCAAGGACGTGGCCCTGCAGATCCTGCCCCGCTTCATGGCGCGCACCACGCCGGCCGGCGGCGACGCGGACGAGAGGATCATGATCCTCACCGCCACCTCCGGCGACACGGGCAAGGCGGCGCTGGCCGGCTTCGCCGACGCCCCGGGCACCGCAATCACCGTCTTCTATCCGGAGGGCAAGGTGAGCCAGGTGCAGGAGCTGCAGATGACCACGCAGACCGGCTCGAACGTGAACGTGGCCGCCGTGGAGGGCAACTTCGACGACGCGCAGTCCGCGGTCAAGCGCATCTTCGGCGACAAGGAGCTCGCCGCGAGGCTCGCCGGCGACTCGCACGTGGTGCTCTCCTCCGCGAACTCAATCAACGTGGGCCGTCTCGTGCCGCAGGTCGTCTACTACTTCTCCGCGTACGCGCAACTGCTCGAACAGCAGGTCATCAACGTGGGCGACGAGGTCGAGTTCGTCGTGCCGACCGGCAACTTCGGCGACATCCTCGCCGGCTACTACGCGAAGCTGCTCGGCCTGCCCGTCAAGCATCTCGTGGTCGCCTCCGACAAGAACAACGTGCTGTTCGACTTCCTCACCACCGGCACGTACAACCGTCAGCGCCCGTTCTTCCAGACGATCAGCCCGTCGATGGACATCCTCATCTCCTCGAACCTGGAGCGCATGCTCTACTACCTGTCCGACGGCGACACGCGCCTCATCGCCATGCTGATGAACGACCTCAAGAACTGGGGCACGTACGAGATCCCGGAGCCGCTGCTCGCCAAGATCCGCCAGCTGTTCGGCTGCGGCTGGGCGGACGAGGACCAGGTGCGCGAGATGATCGCCGACTGCTGGGAGAAGAACCGCTACGTCATCGACCCGCACACCGCGTGCGCGTACTTCGTCGCGCAGCAGATGCCGCGCGATCCGCTGACCCCGCGCGTGATCCTCGCGACCGCGAGCCCGTACAAGTTCCCGCGCGTCGTGAACGAGTCCCTCGGTTTCGACGCGACCGGCACCGATTTCGAGTGCATGGACGTGCTCGCGCATGAGACCGGCACGACCGCCCCGGCCGCGCTGCGTGGCCTTGAGACCGCCGATGTCCGCTTCGATACGGTCGTCCCGATCGACGGCATGGAGTCCTTCGTCGAGCAGGCCGCCAAGGCGCTGTGATCGCGTTTCGCAATCCCCCTCGGTAAGGAAATCCCCTTCAGCCCGTACCGGCGGCTGAGGGGGATTCTCTTACAGCAGGGCGAACACGACCGGCATGCCGATGATGACGACAAGCAGCGCGGCGATTCCCGCCCACGCTCCCGGACGCGCGAAGTTGCAGGTCCAGCCGATGCCGAAGCGTTTCGGCACGATCACGGCCGGATCGTCGCGGTTCCAGTAGATCACGCCGCCGATCCAGTATCGGTCGTCATCGCGGGGCATCGTCCCGCCGCCATCGCCGTCCCCGGCCGCATCACCGTCGTCCTCATCGAACACGCGCGCGCCGTTCTGTCCGTAGCGCACGCCCATGCCGATGGCGCCGACGACCGCGGCCACGGCGACGAGCGCCAGCAGCACGCCGACCGTTCCCGCGCCGACCACTCCGATGAGCGAGAGCTGGAAGCCAAGTCCCATCGCCGCGGCGACGAGCAGGCCGACGACGACCAGATACACGCTCCACGCCCGCGCGTACACACCGTAGGCATAGGCGCTGGATGCGGGCCGTTCCGGGTCCACCGGCCGCCGGGAACGCAACAGCACCGCATGGCAGACGACCATCACCGTGGCCATGACCAATTGCACAAGCACCGGATACCAGATCACGGCCGGCGACTTCACCGCCCATGAATCCACATGTCCGGCGAAATCCATGTGCATGGGCACGCGATCGGGCATGCGGTCGTAGCCGAGCACACCGACGAGGGTCGTGACGGCGAGCGCCACGGCCTGCAACGACTCCCAGCCGAATCCGAGAGGTTCGGGCGCGGCGGTTTCGGCAACGGCTGCCGCACGCCGGTCGCCGTCCGCCACCCATCCGCGTTCCCGTTTGACCGTCATGACCTTGCGGCGGCACGCCTGCTGCGCGACGACGGCGAGGACGGCGACGAGTACGGTCGCCATGCCGGCGGCCCACAATGCACCGGTCGCGCCGGCGAGAAGCCAGACCGCGAGCGAGACAGCGACGCATGCCGCGCCGGCCCCGACGACGGCACGCAGATATCCGGTCTTCAGCGTGCGGATGCGCGGGTCGCGGTGCGCGACGGGAGGCACGGTCACGCCGAAGACCTCACGCCGATCGGTCAGCCACGGCGTGAGCGCCATGGGGACGGCGACGAGCGACGGGAGGATGAGGACCGTCAGCAGCAGGGCAACGGTCGCGATGGTCGCGTTCATGGTGATTCTCCTTCATCCCGTCATTCGCCGTATACGCGGGCGAGTTGCGTGTGCACGAGGCCAAGGAACGACGCCGCGTCTCCCCCGCCCGCCTTGTGTTCGAGTATGAGCCGGTGGAGTTCGCCTTCGATGCGCGCGTCGCCGGGCGCGTCCGCGGCTCCGGCGCCTCGTTCGGCGACGACGGCGCCGGAGCCGCGTCGCATCGTGATATAGCCGTCGTCGCGCAGGAGCGCGTACGCCTTGTTGACCGTGTGCAGGTTGATGCCGAGGTCGACGGCGAGCGCGCGCACGGACGGCAGACGGTCGCCGGGCGCGAGTTCGTCGTTCGCGATGCCGGCGATGACGCCGCGTCGCAGCTGTTCGTAGATCGGCACGTCGCTGCGGGCGTCGATGTCGATGATCATCGGCATGCCCCCTTCCCTAAATCGTTCTGCCTGTTCCATATCAACTATAACACTTTTTGTGATCGCGGCGTTGCGCGTATGAACCACGGCGAAACGTCGACCGTCGGCACGGACCGCGACGCAACATAGCAAACATAGCAATCGACATGTTATGATGGTTGTTATGTAGAAACGTCAAAGGAGGCATGATGTGGTCGGAGGAAGAGATCGACGCGCTGCTCGAACCGCTGCGTCATGCCGACAGCGACGATCAGAGCGTCGAGGTCAAGGAGGCCGTCGGAGGATTGCCGACTTCGTTGCCCGAAACCGTCTCGGCGTTCTCCAATGGAAACGGCGGCACCATCATCCTCGGCGTTTCCGAACGCCATGGGTTCTCCTCCATCGATGGATTCGACGCCAGATCGATCGCGGACGCGATGGCGCAGATGTGCCGAGAGAAGCTGATGCCACCGGTCCGCCCGGTCATAGAAATCGCGGCATATCGCGGCTCGAAGGTGGTCGTCGCCGCCATCGACGAAATCGACCCACTGGACAAGCCTTGCTATGTACGTAACAGGGGCCGCTACAGCGGCTCGTTCATTCGTATATGGGATGGAGACAGGAAGCTCAGCCAATACGAGATCGACCGTCTGCTGGAGAACCGTGCACAGCCCACATACGACAAGGAGGTCGTCGACGAGGCCGCCGTCGACGACCTGATTCCGGATGCGCTTCAGGGCATTCTGGATTTATGCCGCAGGCAACGGCCGCGCATTTTCGGGAGAATCTCGGACGATGAGGCCTTGTGCATGCTGGGCGTCACGGGAACCGGCGCCGACGGCGGCATCCATCCCACGCTTGCGGGACTGCTCGTCGCGGGCGGCTACCCGCAGCAGTTCTTTCCGCGTCTGAACATCACGTTCACCCGGTATCAGGGGTACAGCAAGGTGTTCGCCGGTGGGGTGAAGTACATCGACAACCGGACCTTCGACGGCCCGATTCCCGAAATCCTCGAGGAGACGTTGCTCGCCGCGCGCAGGAACATGCGCATCGGCGGCGTGTTGGACGGTCCCCTGCGCAAGGACACCTTCGAGTATCCCGAAGAGGCCATACGCGAAGCGGTGGTCAACGCCGTCATGCACCGCGATTATTCGCCGATGGCCCGTGGCGGCCAGATCCAGGTCAACATGTATGCGGACCGGTTGGAGATACTCAGCCCCGGCGGACTGTACGGCGCCGTGACCACGGACACCATCGGCATGCCCGGCGCCACGTCCACCAGAAACCAGACGTTGGCCAAGCTGCTGGAGCTCACGCCGTTCCGCGGCGGGACCGTCGCGGAGAACCGGGGCACGGGATTCGAACTCATCACGGCCACCCTCACGGAGAACGGCAACGGCGCGCCCGAGATCGCCGACACCTTGACGGCGTTCCGCATGACCTTCCGATCGGCCGACACCGCCAGGCTGCCGGACAGCCGCAGGGATCGACGCTACGCCGCGCAGGGCGAACAGGCAGACGTCGACTACAGCGCCTCCGTGGGATTGGACCATGGCAAGGTGCCGAAACCCACGCATCCGAAGATCGTGCCGTTCCCCCATGGCGGCATCGACGTGCAGGACATCACCGACCGGGAGCTGTACGACCAGACCATCAAGGGCACGCCATGGCTGGAGGAACCATATGCCCGATACATGGGCATCGAACGGGATTCCCGGTCGGATGAAGGGACCGTGCCGGCCGAAGACACCGTGCCTGCGGCATCTTCAGCTATCAGCGCCGTCACGCCCATCGGCGACGACTCCGCGGCTCCACCTCACGAGGATGCCGGATACTCGCCGTTGGAGGAGGCGCTGCTGACGCTCATCGGCGAACACGGCACCATGGCGACACCGCAACTGGTGGAGGCGACCGGCGCCCCGCGTTCGACCGTCACATACCAACTGCGCAAACTGCTGCGCTCGGGGGCCATCGAACGCACCCAACCGGCCCGCAGCCCCAAACAGGAGTACCGTCTCAAGGCCGCCTAGGCAAGCGGCACGACGACCCATGTGAATTACCGGTTAACTCCGTCGCGCCGCCGCACGCATCATGCCTACAATGGCGAGACGAAGGGAGCAATCATGCCTGACAACAACGCTGTTACGCTGCGCAAGACCGAACCGTCCGATTATCCGCTGTTCGCACGGTGGTGGAACAACCCGTCCGTCGCCGACGGCTGCCGGAAGACCCTGGACGAGACAACCGACGACGAGGCGGAACGCCTGTTTCACGAATGGAGCGACGTCGATGACGACACCCGTTTCGGGCGGACGGTGCTCGACCCGTTCGGCAACCCCATCGGATTCGTCTCCGCCTGGGACGGCGGGGAACCGGACCGTGATCCCACGATGTCGGTGCTCATCGGCCCGTACTATCAGGATCGCGGCTTCGGCAACCAGGCCATGAAGCTCGGCATCACGCTGGCCTCCGAACAGCTCAAGGCGAAGAAGATCACCGTCAAGGTGTGGTCGTTCAACCTGCGCGCCCGCCACATGGTCGAATCCCTCGGGTTCGTCGAGGTCGACCGTCACGAAGGCGTCGTGGAGCGCGGCGGGCGCACGTTCGGCGAAGTGGTCTACCAGGCGCCGATCGCGCGCCTCACCGGCCGCATCACCGCCGAGGCCGCCGAGCGTGAGGAGGGCGAGAAGCTCGAGGCGCAGCGTTTCGCCGCCGAACGCCCCTCCGACCTCATGCCGGTGCGCTGAAGCCGAACCGGAACGAGTCCTTTAGCGGCGACGGGATTTGACCGGCGTCAGTCGCCGGCGTGAGTGGGAGTCACGGCCACCACGCACCGACTCCCGCTCACGCCGCGCTTGGGCGGCGGCACGAGACTTGGCGGCGCTCTCCTCCTCGAGGGAGGGCAGACCGGCGGCGGCACGACGGCCGTTCTCGCGTCGGTGGCCCCGCTCGTCCTTGCGTTCCGCGGCGATGGAGCCGGGAGCGGGGAACCAATGCAGCTGGACCAGCGTCTGGGCGAGGTTCCACAGATTGTTCGTCATCCAATAGAGCAGCACGCCGAACGGCAACGCCACGCCCGAGACCACGTAGATGGCCGGGAAGACGAACACCGTCATCCTCTGCATGCGGAACTGCGGAGAATTCATCGTATCCTTCGGCGTATTGCGGTGGATGAGCATCCATTGCATCGCGAACAACGACACACACATGACCGCGACGACCATGCCGATGACGGCGCGAGGCCCCACGGATTCGGCCGTACCGAATGTTTCGGACAGACGCACGCCGAACACCGATGACGATTCGACGCTGCCGGCAAGCACACGATCCATGGCACCGAGTGGCTCGGCCTTGCCCGACGCGATGGAGGGCAGCGACTGCAGCACGTAGTACAGGGAGCATAGGATCGGCGCCTGGATCATCGCGGGCATGCATGAGCCGAGCGGTTCGGCGCCATGCTCACGCTGCAACGCCATGAGCTCGCGTTGCAATGCCTCACGGGAACGTTGATCCCTACGTGCCGCGTATCTGCGCCTGATGCGCTGCATTTGCGGCTGGATGGCCTGCATCGCCCGCATGCCGCGCAGCTGACGGACGAACAGCGGGATCAGACATACGCGGATGACGACGACCAGGCACATGACGGACAGGCACCATGCGGGATCGGGACCGTCCGGCAGTCCGGCGGCGACGAACACGGCATGGATGAGGGTGAGTAGTTGGGCGATGACCCATTCGATGGGTCGGAACAGGGGCATGAGGGCATTCATGATGCTAAACGCTTTCCGGATAACGGTCCGGGTCCTGCATGGACCGGGACCGGCACGATGACGAATCTGAATATGAGAGGAACCGGCCGTGACCATGTCACGGCGTACATGAGCAAACAGAAGAGGAAAATTCAGATTCGCGGTTCGGGAAGCGTGTAACGGGCCCAACGCGGCACCCATTGCGGGCGCGCCCACGAGCGCACCTTGTCGCACAACACCGCATCGAAGCGGAAATCACGCGGCAACGGCTTGCGGCCGGCGCAGGACGCGCAGAGGGCGAGCGCATGTACGGCGACGCCTACGACCGTCGCAATCACGATGACGGCGCAGGATGCGGCCAACGCGACGACGGCGAGCGCCGTACCGGACGTGTCGGACGCGAACCCGCCGGCCATGCCGATGGACAGCGTCACGACGGTCAATGTAAGCAGGACGGCGAACGACGCCGGTCGGACGACGAGACCTCCACGTGAGAACAATGCAAGCCGTGTCGCGGCGACATGCCGCGTGACCTCCTGCACCAGCACGGCGGGAATGACGACGGGCGCGAGCATCACGAGGAGCATGGCATATCCCAGCCATGTGCCCAATCTGATGCCATCCATGCCGTCGCCAACCCCCGACCGTATATCACGTATATCGTTCGTCGTATGTTGCGGCCAGTATACGCCCTACAGGTCGCGGGGCGCGTCGTGGAAGTCGAAGAGGACGCCATCGGCCTCGTCGCAGATCGTGGCCCAGTCCGCGTCGGACGAGTCGTCGTGCATGGCCCAGACGCGCATGCCCGCGGATCTCGCGGAACGCACGGCGACGAGCAGGTCCTCGAACACCGTGCAGTCGCACGGTTCCACGCCGAGACGGGCGGCGGCGAGCAGGTAGACGTCCGGACGGTCCTTGCCCACGTCGTTCGCGTCGTCGACGGAGACGATGGCGTCGAACAGGTCGAACATGCCCACGTGCCGCAACGCCGGTTCCCTGAGGTGCGGCGGCAGGGATGTGGCGACGGCGAGCCGCACGCCGCGCGCCTTCAGGTCACGCAGATAGTCGAGCGCGCCCGGTTTCGCCTCGACGGTGGTCGCGTAGGCGACGCGCGCCATCTCGTCCCATTCGTCCATCAGCGCCTCGGGCGTGTCCTTGAGACCGAACCGCGCGATCGTGTATTCGGCGATCTGTCTGAACTGCATCGGCGCGACCTTGGCCATGTAGTCGTCGGGCACGGCGATGCCCCGCTTGGCGAGGAAGTCGATGTCGACCTGGTCCCACACGCCCATCGAGTCGAGGAGCGTGCCGTCGAGGTCGAAGATGGCGGCCTTGCGTGATGTCATGTCTGTCTCTCCCTCAGTCAGCTTACGGTTGCCGACTCCCCCGTCTCAGGGAGCCGGCACGGCTTCCACCCTCAGTCGGTTTCACCGACAGCTCCCGCCAGCGGGAGCCTGGATGAGGCGAGCAGTTCGCGGGCGTGGTCGAGGGAGGCCTCCGACTCGCTGCCGGAGAGCATGCGCGCGACCTCGTGGACGCGCGCCGCGTCCTTCACCTCGGCCACGGTGGTGACGACGCCGAGATCGTCGTCGTCCGCGTCCGGCGGCTCCTTGGTGACGACGAACTGCGAGTCGGCCCAGCTGGCCACCTGCGCCAGGTGCGTGACGACGATGACCTGCGAGCTGCGGGCGAGACGCGCGAGACGCCTGCCGAGTTCGACCGCCGCCTTGCCGCCGACGCCCGCGTCGACCTCGTCGAAGATGAACGTCATGTCGGACGGCGCGGCACCATGCTCCCCCACTGCCGCTTCCCCCGCGTGCATGTCCGCGGCGGACAGTTCGAGGGCGAGCATGAGGCGGCTCAGTTCGCCGCCGGACGCGCTTTTGCCCATCGGCAGCTGCGGCGAGCCCTCATAGGGGGTGAACAGGAACGCGATGTCGTCGCCGCCGTTCGCGTCGAGCGCGTCGGCTCCTTCACGCGGCGCGACGCGGATCTCCAGCGAGGCGCCGTCCATGGCGAGCGAGGAGAGCTCCTCGGTGACGCGCGCGGCGAGCCGGCCGGCCGCCGCAGCGCGCGCCTCGTGCAGACGCGCGGCGGCCTTCGCGGCGGTCTCGTGCAGCCGGTCGCGTTCGGCCTCCAGCTCGGCGAGCTTCTCGGGTGATGCGTCCAGATCCTCGATGTCGAACGCGGCCTTGTCGCGCCATGCGATCACGTCCTCGATGCCCGGCCCCCAGCGGCGCGTCAATTCGTCCAAGTCGTGGATGCGCGCGTTCAGCGTGTCGAGGTCGGCCTCGCCGACGTCCTCGCCGAGATGCCCGGACAGGGTGAAGACGATGTCCGCGAGGTCGGCGTTCACCGATTCGAGCCGGTCGGCGAGCTCGTCGAACCCGCCGTCCGACACGTGGATGGCGCGCAGCGCCTGCGCCGCCTCGAGAATCCGGTCGGAGGCGCCGGCCGCCTCGGCCGGCGAGTCGGCGAGTTCCAGCTGCGACGGGTCGAGCGCGGCGAGCGCGTGGGACACGCCTTCGGCGATGTCCGCCGCGTTTTCGATGCGGTCGCGTTTCGCCTTCAGCTCCTCCAGTTCGCCCGGATGCGGGTCGACCGCGTTGATGCGGTCCACCGATTCGCGCAGGTAGTCGGCTTGCGCGCGTGCGGAGGACTCCTGCGAGCGCAGGCGTTCGAGACGGGCGTCCATGTCGGCCAGTTCGCGCCATGCCGCATGGTAGGCGGCGAGTTCGCGCCCGTCGTCGGCGGCGTGGTCGAGGAAGTCGCGTTGGCGGGCGGCGGATGCGATCCGCAGCTGTTCGGCCTGCCCGTGGATGGTGACGAGTTCGCCGGCCACGGCGGCGAGCACGGAACGCGGCACGGTCTTGCCTCCGAGCACGGCGCGCGAGCGTCCGGTGGCGCGCACGGTGCGTGCGAGGAACAGTTCGCCGTCCTCGGGTTCGACGCCGGCGCGGCGTGCGATGGCGAGCACGCCGCCGGCGAGCGCCTCGTCGTCGTCCGCGTCGTCGCCGACCGTCTCGTCCGCCGCGTCGGCGGCGTGGGTCTCGTCATCCGTCCCGTCGACGGCAAAGATGCCCTGCGCCCAGGCTTCGGACGCGCCGACGGAGATGCGTTTCGCGTTGGCGGGTCCGCCGGAGATGAGCGACAGGGCGCTCAGCAGCATCGATTTGCCGGCACCGGTCTCGCCGGTGATGGCGGTCATGCCGCAGGCGGGGGTGATGACGGCGGACCTGATCGGGCCTAGGTCGCGCAGGGAAAGTTCCTCGAGCATCAGCGGCGCGCCTCCCCGTCGCCGTCATGGCGGTAGTCGGAGTGGTCCGCATACGTGGAACGGAAGTCGGCGGCGACGCCGTGCTGTCCGTGGTTCGCGCCGCCGGCGCCGCCGTGCGCGGCCTGTTCGCGCCATCCGACGACGGGCAGGTCGAATTTGGTGACGAGACGCTCGGTGAACGGCGCGCCGGAGAGGCGCGCGAGACGCAGCGTGCCGTGCGAGGCGCGCACGTCGACGCGCGTGCCCTTCGGTAGGGCGCGCTGGCGGCGGCCGTCGCAGCAGATCCATCCGCCGGACATCGAATCGTCGAGTATGGTGATCGTGAACGTGGAGTCGGCGCCGATGACGAGCGGACGCGCGAACAGGGCGTGCGCGGCGAGCGGCACCAGCTGGAGCGCCTTCACGTTCGGCCACATGATCGGGCCGCCCGCGGAGAACGCGTAGGCGGTGGACCCGGTGGGCGTGGACACGATGACGCCGTCCGCGCCGAACGAGCTCATCTCCACATCGTCGACGCTGATGGACAGTTCGACCATCTTGCCACGGTCGGCGCGTTCCAGCGTGATGTCGTTCAACGCCCAGTTCTCGATGGGCGTCGACGCGCCCGGCAGCCACACGTCCACGTGGGCGATCATGCGCTCGTCGATCGAATAGTCGCGGGTGGCGATGCGTCGGATCGCCTCGTCCATCTGGAAGCTTTCGAATTCGGCGAGAAACCCGACGTGCCCCATGTTCACGCCGAGGATCGGCGTGCTCGTGCAGCGGACGAGTTCGGCGGCGCGCAGGATCGTGCCGTCGCCGCCGAGCACGACGACGATCTCCGTGTCGTCGCCGACGACGGGCGGCTGCACGTCGAATGCGGGAGGTTCGAGATTGTCGATGATGGAGACGTCGAATCCGGCGTCGTGCAGCCTGCCCACCACGTCGGACACGACGGTGCCGCTCTGCCTGAGCCGCGTGTGGGTCACCACCACCGCATGACGAACACCGGTCATCGACTCCCCCTTGGATGGACGGAACAGTACAACTGCCACCCATCCTAACCGAATCGAACGGATGTTGGAAACCCCGTTCCCGAACCCCGGCGCGTGCGGTTTCTCGACATGCACGCCTACAATGGCCTCACATACGCCGGCGCACGCCGGGAGCACCATGAGAAAGACAGCACGGACGGACAAGGAGGGGCGAGGGTACATGGCGGATCCCGTCTTCGACCAATCCTCCTCCAACCGGGAGGCCTCCCGCGGCTACGCGTGGTGGTTCTCCGGCAACACGTTCGCGCAGGCGGCGGACGGGGACGGGCGCCCGCCGCGTCAGCGCACAATCATCCAGCACTTGGTCTCGCACCCCGGACGCCTGACCATCATGTACTTCATCGTGCTGGTCATCGCGGCGACGACCATGCTGCTCATCCCGCCGTCCACGCCGAAGGGCGAGAAGACCACGTTCTCGACGGCGATGTTCACCGCCGTCTCCGCGCTGTCCACATGCGGCATCTCGATCGTCAACTCGACCACGCATTGGACGACGTTCGGACAGGCCGTGCTGCTCGTCTCCGTGCAGTTGGGCGGCATCGGCGTGATGACGTTCGCCTCGCTGATCACGCTCGCCATCAACCATCACATGAAGTCGACGCAGCGCCTGCTCACGGCGAGCGAGCTGGGCACGTCGAAGCTCAGCGAGATCCGCGGCGTCCTCACCGTCGTCATCGGCACGACGATGTTCATCGAGACCGTGACGTTCATCGCCCTGTTCCCCGGCCTGCTCAAGGTCAACGAGGGCGACTGGCGCAAATCCCTGTGGGAGTCGCTGTTCTTCGCGGTCATGTCGTACAACAACGCGGGCTTCACGCCGGACACGGCCGGCCTGCACGTCAACAGCTGGGGCGTGGGCCTGCCGATCATGCTCTCCGCTTTCCTCGGCACGCTCGGCTTCCCCGTGATCCTCAACCTGCTCAAATGCGCGCGCGGGCACGTGCCGCCGAAACGCTGGAGCCTGCACACGAAGATCACGCTCTCCGTCACGTTCATCATCGTCGTCATGTCGCTCACCTGGTTCCTGCTCGTCGAATGGGGCAACCCGTTCCTGTTCAGGGACGCGGACTTCAACACGCGCATGCGCTACGCGATGGTCGCCGCCGTCATGCCGCGCAGCTCCGGTTTCGACCTGTCGTGGGTGCCACAGGTGAGCGAACCGACGAAGGTGTTCATGAGCGTGATCATGTTCATCGGCGGCGGCAGCACCTCGACGGCCGGCGGCATCCGCGTGACCACGTTCGCGGTGATCCTGCTCATCTGCAAGGCCTCGTTCACCGGCCACAAGGACATCAACACGTTCCACCACCGCATCCACACGAACGTGGCGATGACGGCGGTGAGCATCACCAGCACCTGCCTGCTGCTCGTGCTCGTCTCCTCCCTGTCGCTCATGCTCGTCTCCGGCGCGTCGCTGACGAACGCGCTGTTCGACTCCTGCTCGGCGTTCGGCCTCGGCGGCTACACGGTGGGCGTGGCGCGCGAGGACAATCCGGCCGCGCTGGCGATTCTCGCGGCGACGATGGTCGTGGGCCGTCTCGGACCAATGACCATCGCGTATTCGATCAGCCGCCCCCGTTCGCTGGAGGCGGTGCGCTACCCGACCGAGCCGATCGTGGTCGGCTGAACCCCGCAACGTTTCACGACATTTCACGACATACGGAAAGGACTGCAAGGCAATGGCGAAATCAGGCAAGAGCGTGCTGGTCGTGGGATTGGGCCGTTTCGGCAGCGCCGTGGCCATGACCCTCGACGCGATGGGCCAGGACGTGCTCGCCGTCGACAGGGATCCGGATCTGGTGGCCCGCTGGTCCGCGCACGTGCCGGTCGTCCAGGCGGACATGACCGACGTGCTCGCCATCGAGCAGATCGACGCCTCCCAGTTCGATACGGCGGTCGTCGCCATCGGCGACAGCGTCGAGGCGTCGGTCATCACGACCGGCAACCTGCTGGACGCGGGCGTGACCGACCTGTGGGCGAAGTCGGTGTCCGTGCAGCATGCGCGCATCCTGCAGCGCATCGGCGCGCGTCACATCATCAACGCGGAGACGGACGCGGGCAAGCGCGTAGGACATCTGGTGAGCGGCAACTATCTGGACTACATCGAGATCGAGGGCGCGCACACGGTCGTGAAGATCCACACGCCCTCGCACGCGGTGGGCCATTCCATCGAGGACGCGCAGGTGCATGAGCGTTACGGCATCACCGTGGTCGGCATCAAATCGCCGGGCAAGGAGTTCCAGTATGGTTCGAAGGAGCTCATCATGCACCGCAACGACGAGCTGGTCATCATGGGCAAGGAGGACCAGATCGACCGCTTCATCCACGCCGGCAACCGCTGATCGTTCTCTTTGCGCCCTTCCTCAGGCGCGCGCGTAGAGGAGGTATTCGGCGTTGCCGTGGGTGCCTTCGATGGGGCTCGGGGCGGTGGCGACGACCTTCAGGCCGTGTTCGCGCGCGCATGCGGTCACGTCGTCCAACGCCTTGACGCGTAATGATTCGTCGATGACGACGCCGTGGCGGTCGAGTCCCGCCCGCCCCACTTCGAACTGGGGTTTGACGAGCAGCACGATGTGCGCTCCGGGCGCGGCGATGCGCGCGATCACGGGGATCACGTAGGTCAGGGAGATGAAGGAGACGTCGGAGACGATCATCGCCGGAGCGTACGGCAAGCTGTCGGCCGTGACGTCGCGGACGTTGACGCCGCTCATCTCGATGACGTGTTCGTCTCCGGCGACGCGCGGGTCGAGCTGGCCGTGGCCGACGTCGAGCGCGATGACCCGGCGTGCGCCGCGGCGCAGCAGCACCTGCGTGAACCCGCCGGTGGACGCGCCGATGTCGAGGCAGTCGAAGCCCACCGGTTCGGGCAGTCCGTGCGCGGCGAACGCGTCGAACGCACCGACGAGCTTGTAGGCGCCGCGCGAGACGTAGTCGTCGCCCTTGTCGACGACGATGCGCGTGTGCGCGGCATCGCCGATCGCATACGCGGGTTTGGTCACGACCTTCCCGTTGACGGTGACATGCCCGCCTTTGATGAGCCGCTGCGCCTTGGAACGCGAGTCGACCCCTCCCCCGGCGACGAGCCACAGGTCGAGACGGTCGGGCATGTCGATCGGCTCGTCATCGGCCTCGTATGAGGCGATGCCGTCGTTCGTCATTCTCGTTCCCTCCTTCTCATGACTGGTGCGCCGGTATCGTGGATCAGTCGCCGATCGCGTCGAGTTCGCGCTTCAGCTCGTCGAGCAGGCCGCGCAGCGCGGCGATGCGCCCGTCGTCGTCCATCTGGTCGAAGCCGGGCAGCACGTCGGCGATGTCGCCGGTGGGCGGCGTGGCCGTGGCGTCGTGCGTGATGCCGTTCATAGTGCCGTTCACGGTGCGGTCGTCGCTCACAGCGTGAACTCCGGCAGCGTGATCGCGGTCATGTCGACGCCGGCATCGGCGGCCTGCCATGCGGCGCAGATCGCGGCGCGCAGCGCGTCCACGCTCGTCGCGTCGGAGACGACGAACGTGCCGGCGGCCGCGTCCAGCACGGCCTCGGCGCCGCCGCACGTCCAGCGTCCGTCGCCGTGGTCGCGCGGTTCGGGCATGGTCTCGCCGAGCGCGCGCAGGTCCGGCGCCACATAGGTGGGACGCAGGTGCGCGGGCGCGAGCATCAGCTCATGCGGGTTCGTGACGCCGGTCAGTACGGCGAGTGAGTCGTAGCCGCCCCGGTTGCCCGCCTCGATGTCAGTGTCGAGTCGGTCGCCGATGGCGATGGACTCGTCCTTCGGGACGAGCGACTGGCCGCCGGACGCGTTGAGTTCGCGCGCCTCGTCGTACATGTACGATTCGGGCTTGCCCGCGGAGGCGACCGGTTCGACGCCGGTGGCGGCGATGACCGCGCGGATCATCGAGCCGCAGCCGGGCGCGATGCCGAGTTCGCGCGGGATGGTCAGGTCGCGGTTGGTCACGAAGTACGTGGCGCCGGCCTCGACGGCGAACGCGGCGTTCGCCATCATCTGCCAGGTCATCTCCGGGAACCAGCCCTGGATGACGGCCGCGGGTTTGACGGTCGGATCGTCGGTGACGACGAGTCCGGCGCGCGTGACCTCCTCGCGCAGATGCTCCGCGCCGACGACGAGCACGGTGGAACCGGCGGGCACGGCCTTGGCGACCATGCGGGCGGCCACCACCGAGGAGGTGATGACCTGCCAGGGTTCGACGTCGAGGTCGAAGCCCTTCAGCTGGTCGGCGACGACGTGCTGGAAACGCGACGAGTTGTTCGTCGTGTATTCGATGGTCATGCCGGCGGCCTCGGCGGCGCGGATGGACGCCGCGGCGTGCTCCACCGGGTTCTTGCCCCGGTAGACCACGCCGTCGAGGTCGAGCAGCGCGAGCTTGTAGGCTTCGGCGATCGGGGCCGTGGTGCCTTTGAGGAATCGCGTCATGCGTCCGCTCACGCCTCGGTCGTCTCGGATTCGTCGGAGGCGGATTCATCGGAAACCTGTTCCGGCTCGTCGTCGGATTCGGCGCCTTCGACGGCCTCTTCGGCCGGGGCCTGCGTCTCGTCGGTGTCGGCGGTTTCGCCGTCGACGGACTCCTCGGAATCCTCCTGGGTCTCCTCCTCGGCGTGGGCTTCGGACTCGGACTCGCCTTCGGCGGTCTCGGCCCCGTCCTCGGATTCGGCTTCGGACTCCTCGTCGCTCTCCTCGGTCTCGTCCTCGGGCGCGTACTGGGCGTCGTCCTCGGAGATGCCGAGCTCGGCGAGCACGTCCGGATCGTCGAGGTGCTCGAGATCGTGGTCGATGATCACGTCATCGCTCTCCTCGTCCTCGTCGAAGTCGGCGTACTGGTTCTCCAGCTTCTCGATGACCTGGTCGAGCGCGATGGCTTCGTCGGAACGGCCGGCCTCCTCGAGGAACAGCTGCTCGGCCTGCAGGGCGCGCATGCGGTAGCTGCCGGCCAGACCCTTGGAACGGCCGAGCGTGTGCACGATCTCGATGGCCTTGTCCCAATGCTCCAAATCACCGAGCGCGCCGGCGTACACGAGGAACATCTCGGCCTTGGACTCGCCCTTCAGGTACTTGGCGTCGTCGGAGACGGCCATCTCGATGGCCTTCTTCGGGTTGCCGAGACCACGCTCGCAGTCGGCCATGAACGGCAGGTAGTCGAGGTAGCCGTTCATGCGGTACGCGGTGCGGAACTCCTTGAGCGCGAGCTTGTAGTCGCCCTTGCGGTAGGCGACGAACGCGAGCGTCTCACGCGCGAAGTCGATGCGGGAGGCCTGCTTGGCGACCCACTGGGCGTGCTCGAGCGCGGCCTGCGGATCGTCGTCGAGCAGCGTGTACGCGGCGAGGATGTGCAGGCCGATGTTCTCGGCGTGCTCCTTGGACAGGCCGCGCAGACGCTCCTTCTCGTCCTTGGAGAGCATGCCCCACACCATGCCCTTCGGCATGCGGGGCTCGTTCGGACGACGATCGGTGTACGGGTTCTGCGAGGGGAAGCTCACCGCGCCTTCGCCGTTGCGGCGAGGGCCGTTCTCACGACGATCGTCGAAGCGACGGGAGTCGTCGCGCTGGTAGCGCGGGTTGCCGCCGCGATCGCCGCGATCGTCACGACGCTCGTCACGACGGAAATCGCGATCGCCGTCACGACGGAAACCGCGGCGGTCATCGCGGCGATCGTCACGATGGAAGTCGCGACGGTCGTCCCTGTGGAAGTCCTTGCGGAAGCCCTGACGCTCGCCGTCACGACGGTCGTCACGACGGAAGTCGCGATCGCCGTCACGACGGAAATCACGATCGCCGTCACGATGGAAGTCCTTGCGGAAACCACCCTTGCCGCCGCGACGGTCGTCACGGTGGAAGTCACGGCGGTCATCGCGACGGAAGCCGCCGTTGCCGCGACGCTCGCCGTCACGGCGGAAGTCGCGGTCACCGCCCTGACGCGGGCCCTTGTGGAAATCACGACGCTCGCCGTCGCCGTCACGACGGAAATCACGATCGCCGTCACGATGGAAGTCCTTGCGGAAACCACCGCGACGGTCGTCGTCACGGCGGAACCCGCCGCGCTCGCCGTCCTTGCGGAAACCGCCCTTATGGAAACCGCCGGACTTGCCGTAGCCGCGACGCTCGCCGTCACGACGGAAATCACGGTCGCCGCCCTGACGCGGACCCTTGCGGAAGCCGCCGCGCTCGCCGTCACCGTCACGGCGGAAATCGCGATCGCCGTCACGATGGAAGTCCTTACGGAAACCGTCCTTGTGGAAGTCCTTGCGGTAGCCGCCGCGGCGCTCGCCGTCACGGCCCTCGCCGTCGCGGCGGAACCCGCCGCGCTCGCCGTCCTTGCGGAAACCGCCCTTATGGAAACCGCCCTTGCCGCGCGGCTTGAAGCCGTTGCCGCCGCGGGAGCCGGGACGACCGGAACCGTGGCCGTAGCCGCCCTTGCGGCCGCCGAACGACTTGCCGGAACGCTCGTTGCCTTCTGCCATGTTGTGTATGCCTTTCTCTACTACGAAAGTCTTGTCTTATGCGCGTATGCGCGACCGGATGCGCCGGTTCAGCGCTTCTCGACGGCGCCGAGCGCCTTCTTGCCGCGGCGGATCAGCGCGAAACGACCCTGGAGGAAGTCGTCTTCGCCGAGCGTCGCCTCGTCGCTCTCC
This sequence comes from Bifidobacterium sp. LH_426, assembly GCF_056356875.1. Lineage (NCBI taxonomy): Bacteria > Bacillati > Actinomycetota > Actinomycetes > Bifidobacteriales > Bifidobacteriaceae > Bifidobacterium > Bifidobacterium sp. LH_426. The sequence goes on along the minus strand of NZ_JBKEVB010000005.1, from coordinate 96,960 downwards.
ACGCGCGCGTTGTTGAGGTACACGCCACCGGACTTGATGGCGCGACGTGCCTCGGAAACGGTCTTGAACAGGCCGGCGGCCTGTGCGGCGTCGATCACGCGCACGCCCGCTTCGACGGACGGGAACACGTGCTCGCCGTTCTCGTCGACGACCTTGAAACCGTCGAGCACCGATTCGAGCGTCGCCTCGTCGATGTCGGCCAGATCGCCGCCGCGACCGAACAGGGCGGCGGAGGCGTCGATCGCGGCCTGCGTGGCGGCCTCGCCGTGCACGAAGCTGGTGACCTCCCAGGCGAGCGCCTTCTGCGCCTCGCGACGGCCCGGATTGGTCTTCGACTCCTCGACGAGGCGTTCGATCTCCGCCTTCGGCAGGAACGTGAACGCCTTCAGGAGGCTCTCCATCTCCACGTCCGGACGGTTGATCCAGAACTGGTAGAACTTGTACGGCGAGAGCATCGTCGGGTCGAGCCAGACGGCGTTGCCCTCGGACTTGCCGAACTTCTTGCCGTTGGCGTCGGTGATGATCGGGCTGGTGAACACGTTGACGTCCACGCCGCGCACCTTGTGGATGAGGTCGAGGCCGGAGGTGAGGTTGCCCCACTGGTCGGAGCCGCCGAGCTCGAGCGTGCAGTGGTATTCGTCGTACAGATGGAGGAAGTCGTTGCCCTGCAGCACCTGGTAGCTGAACTCGGTGAAGGAGATGCCCTCCTCCGAGTTGAGGCGGCGGGCGACCGTGTCCTTGGCGAGCATCGTGCCGAGACGGAAGTTCTTGCCGACGTCGCGCAGGAAGTCGATGACGCTCATCTGCGCGGTCCAGTCGTAGTTGGAGACGAAGCGCACCGGATTGTCGCCGTCGGTGACGAGGATGCCGCCAATCTGCTTCTTCAGACGCTCGGCCCAGCCGGCCACTACATCCTTCGGGTTGAGCGTGCGCTCGCCCGACTGGCGCGGATCGCCGATCAGGCCCGTGGCGCCGCCGACGAGGGCGATCGGGTGATGGCCCGCCGCCTGGAGGTGGCGCATGTTGATGAGCTGGACGAGGTTGCCGATGTGCAGGGAGGCGGCGGTCGGGTCGAAGCCGCAATAATAGGCGATCGGCTCCCCGTTCAACGCTTCTGCGAGTCGATCGCGGTCCGTGGACTGCGAGATCAACCCGCGCCATTCCAGCTCATCGAGCAGGGTGTCGAACCCCGCTTCTTTGAAGTCGATGACGTGAGCCATAACTGGTCGCTCTCCCTATCGAATTGTGGGTATTGTCTTGGATGCGCCCGGATTCCGAGCGCCTACCAGTCTCGCATGCCGCGGCGACAGTGCCGCGCGGCACGCGTGCGCTTCCGTCACCGGCCGCTGCGGCGCAGCTTCTCGAACGCCTCGCGCAGCTGCTGGAGGGATTCGTCGTTGCGCGTCGCCTTGAGGCGCGGGAAGGAGACGATCATACGGCGCTGCTGACGGTTGAACGCGCTCGCGGCGGCTTCACGGATGCGCAACATCAGCTCGGTGGACATCTCCCTGCCGGAATGCCAGGTTCCGCCGACCTTCTCGCCGATCGTCTCGCCCACCTTGCCGGGCACGCCGCCAAGACGCTCGTTCGCGCCGGCCGCGACGCCCGCGGCAAGTTCGGCGGCGCGGCCGGTCGCCTCGCCCATCGCGTCGCCGACCTTCTCGCGCATCTCGCCGAACGCGTCGCCGTACTTGGCGACGGCCGTCTGGAACTGTTCGAGGCTCTTCTCGAAGTCGACGATGCCGACCACGGTGACCACCGCGTCGACGGTGATGGCAACGAGGAACACGGCGCACATCACGTGAATCAGGACCAGCGGGATCATCGCCGTGACGCGCGCCACCTGCGGCTGAATGACGTCGACGATGGCGACGCCGCCGATGCCGAACACGATCGCGCCGAGCAGGCAGATGCGGCCGTTCAGGTTGAAGCGGAAATGCGAATAATCCCACCAACGGGCGTGGAACAGCTCCTCCATCGCCCAGGAGGTGAAGTATTCGAGGATGCACGCGCCCACCGAGGAGACGAGGAACACGACCGCCGGATTGCGTTCCCCGCCGAACACGACGACGGCGAGGACCGCGCCGGTGCCGTAGATCGGGCATAGCGGGCCGTTGAGGAAGCCGCGGTTGACAAAACGCCGCTGCTGCACGGAGACGAGGACGGACTCGTACACCCAGCCGCAGAAGCTGTAGAACAGGTACCACAGGAACAGGTATTCGAGGAAGAGCATCGTCATCGCGCGCGCTCCTCGTCCTTGACGTTCCTGTCGCCTTTACCGCCCTTGCCTTTGTTGAACCGGTCGAGCGAGAACGTCTCGCGTGTGGCGGACAGTTTGTCGGCGGCGGTGACGAGCCATCCTTCCACGTAGCTGGGCGCGGTGGGCGTCATCGGGAACATGTGGCAGGAGATCGAATCGCGTTCGATCGCGTTGAGGCGGAAGTCGCGCATCGCGTTGAGCAGCGCGGCGTTGCCGTGCGTGAACCCGTGCAGCCGGTGCGTGCCGCCGTCCCAGTCATGCCAGTCGTAGAGGAAGTAATCGTGCAGGAGCGCGGCGCGCACGAGCGACTTCAGGTCGACGCGGTTCCACAGGTGCGCGCGGTCGGCGAGCCAGACGGCGAGGCACGCCACGCGGATGGAGTGCGCGAACGTCGACACGTTGCCGTGCTGGTAGTTCGCGCGTTCGCGCTGCATGTTCGGGTGCGCGAGCACTTCGCGCCCGTTTTCGGCGACGATCCGCCGTATCTGCGTTCGGGTGAGCAGACGTCCCACGATGTCGATCCCCTATCGGTCGGTTTCCATTCGGTGCCGATTGTACGAAGGGGATGTGTCGGGCACGCTCGTCCGCGGGGATGATTCACAAGGCGATTGCAGACGGGCGGGTCCGGCGTTCCGGCGGACCGCCGGTTTTGGTCATTACTCGGTCATTCCCCCCTGCGTCTGTCGGTCCAGATATTCGCGGTAGGCGCGGAACCCGCCTTCGAGGCTCGCCACGTCGTAGCCGCGGTCGGCGAGGATCTCGGCGACCTCCTCGCTCCACCAGCCTTCCGCGCAGAAGACGACGACGGTGCGTCCCACCGGTACGGTCTTCAGAACCTGCGCGAGCGGGTCGAGCGGCGCGTTGATTGCGCCTTCGATCGGATGCGCGGCCACGTCGGCCGGCTCGCGCAGGTCGAGCAGCGTGACGTTCCGCTTGTCGAGTGCGGCGAATTCGGCCGGCGTGATGCGGCGGATCGCGGATTCAGCGGTGTCGGACGCGGTCATGACCGCGTCGGCGGCGTCGCTATCGGCATGCCATGCGATGGGCATTGGTTCCCTTCTCTCTGTCAGATGGCGCAGGCGGGCTGGATGTAGCGGTCCAGGTCGAGCGCGGTGATGGTCGGGTTCTCGCCGCACACCGGGCAGTCGGGCACGCGTTTGGGCAGCGGCACGCGGCGGATGTTCATCGTGAGCGCGTCGACGGTGAGCATGCGCGCGACGAGAGGCTCGCCCACGCCGGCGATCAGTTTGACCGCCTCCGTCGCCTCGAGGCTGCCGATCACGCCGACGACCGCGCCGAGCACGCCCGCCTCTCGGCAGGTGGGGATCTCGCCGGCCGCGGGCATGTCGCGGAAGATGCAGCGGTAGCAGGGGCCCGCGCCCGGCACGACGTCCATCACCTGTCCGGCGAATCCGACGACGCCGGCGTGGACGAACGGTTTGCCGGCGAGCACGCACGCGTCGTTGACGAGGAACTTCGCGGAGAAGTTGTCGGTCGCGTCGATGACCAGATCGTATGGGGCGATGAGGTCCGCGACGTTGCCGGCGTCGACGAGCGTGTGGTGCGTCTCGACGGTGACGTCCGGGTTGAGCGCGCGGATCGCCCTGGCCGCGGATTCGACCTTCGGCTCGCCGACGGACGCGGTGGTGTGGATGATCTGGCGTTGCAGGTTGCTCAGGTCGACCACGTCGCCGTCGACGAGGCCGATGCGGCCCACGCCGGCGGCGGCGAGGTAGAGGGCGGCCGGCGAGCCGAGCCCGCCCGCGCCGACGATGAGCACGCTGGACTCCAGCAGCCGCTTCTGCCCCTTGACACCCAACCCCTTGAGGATCAGATGCCGCGAATACCGTTCAAGCTGTTCATCCGAAAACGCCATTACTCTCCTTCATTCTCGGCTCCCCTTGTCTGCGAGCCACCCGTCCGATGGGCCCTCACTCCGGCTCCCCTTGTCAGGGAAGCTGTCCGCGTAGCGGACTGAGGGGTAGTCTCAGTGCAGGTACCCCGTGGTCGGGCTGGACGGCACGGCCTGTCCCTCCGTCACCTTGCCGAGTCCGGCGAGGTAGGCGGCGCGGCCGGCGTCGATGGCGTGCTTGAACGCCTCGGCCATGAGCGGGATGTTGCCGGCGGAGGCGACGGCCGTGTACGCCATGACCGCGTCCGCGCCCATCTCCATCGTGTCGGCGGCCTGGCTGGGCCGGCCGATGCCCGCGTCGATGATGACCGGCACGTTCGCGTTGGCGATGATGATCTTGATGAAGTCGCGCATCCTCAGGCCCATGTTGGAGCCGATGAGCGAGCCGAGCGGCATGACGGCCGCGGCGCCCGCCTCCTCGAGCTGGCGTGCGGCGATCGGGTCGGGGAACATGTACGGCATGACGACGAAGCCCTCCTTGGCCAGCATCTCGGTGGCGCGGATGGTCTCGGCGTTGTCCGGCAGGAGGTACTTGGTCTCGTGCTCGATCTCCACCTTGACGAAGTCGGTGTGGCACACCTCACGCGCGAGGCGGGCGATGCGCACCGCCTCCTCGGCGTTGCGCGCGCCGGACGTGTTCGGCAGCAGCGTGATGCCTTCGGGGATGTAGTCGAGCACGCTGTTCTCGGTGGTGGTGGCGCGGCGCAGCGCCATCGTGACGATCTCGGTGCCCGCATGTTCGACGGTCGCCTTGATGAGGTTGAGGTCGTAGCGGCCGGAGCCGAGGATGAAGCGCGAGTGGAACTCGTGCCCACCGAGGTTGAGCGGCTTGTCTTCGACGGGCAGGATCGGCGCGGCGGTGCCGACCGGGTTGACGACCGAAGGCTGCGGCGGCAGCGGCGTCGCCTCGACGGACGCTTCGGTGACCGGATTGATGTTGCTCATGATATTCCCCTTCCTTGGGTTGATGTCTATTGCGCTCCCGCTGCCGGGAACAGGATCGAAGCTCTTCCCCGCTCCCGCTGGCGGGGAACAGGACCGAGGTTCCTTCTCCGCTCCCGCTGGCGGGAGCTGTCCGCAAAGCGGACTGAGGGTGGTCAGGCGGACCAGCCCCCTCAAGCCTCAGCCGCCCTGGACGAACTGGACGATCTCCATGACGCTCTGGTCGTCGAGCATCGCCTCGCCGCGCTTGTCGCGCGGGATGATCTCGCCGTTGAGCTCGATGGCGACGCGTTCGGCCCTGAAGCCGTGCGCTTCGAGATAATCGGCGACGCTGACGGGCGCGTCGAGCGTGACCTGCTCTCCGTTGACCTGCATAAGTCCTCGTTCTCCCTTCCGGATTCTCGGTCCGGATATCAAAAAAGGGTGCACGAAAGGAACCGTACCCTAAGTGGTGCGCCCATTCATGAACCCGGTCATGCGACCATGCGGCGCGGATGCCCGGCCACACGGCTTGGTTATCTGGTGCGAACGAGGGCGTTGGGACGTTCGAGGCTCCCGAGGCCTTGGCGAAAGAAGACGATTCCTTACGGCGGCATGACCCGCGTCAAGTTCCCCGGTCGAAGCTGGCGCTTCCTCTCAGCCTTGCGGCTCCCGTTCGTGCTGCCCCCAGTGTAGATGTCGACGATGACATCCCTACCCCGCTCCCACTGACAGCAATCGGCCGAAGCACTTCCTACCCCGCTCCCGCTGGCGGGAATCGACGGAAACACTTCCTTCCCCGCTCCCGCTGGCGGGAGCTGTCGTCGAAGACGACTGAGGGTGGTCAGGAGCCCAGCCCCAAACCACCCTCAGTCCCGCTACGCGGTCCAGCTCCCGCCAGCGGGAGCGAAAAACACACCCCCGTATAGCACGGCGGACCTCACGCCGCGCTATCGGCTCCCGCCGGCGGGAGCGACGACGTACTTTAGAACGTGCCGGGGGCCTTGTACGACGGGCCGTCGGACGTGGAGTCGGCGAAGACCTTGAGCTCCTCGACCTCGCGCTTGGCGTCGACGATCTGCTCGCGCACGCGGCCGTAGGCGGTGCCGCCCTTGCCGTTGCGGGAGTCGACGGAGCCGTGGCTGGAAAGCACCTCACGCACGCCCGGGGCCTTCTCGGCCGGCAGGAACGCGGCGAACGTGGAGATGAAGTCCTCGTCCGTGAGGTCCCACAGCTCCTGGCCGCGGCCTTCGGCGATCTTCACGCACGCGCCGGAAAGCTCGTGGGCGTGGCGGAACGGTACGCCGTTCTTGACGAGCCATTCGGCGATGTCGGTGGCGAGCGCGAAGCCGGTGGGGGCTTCGGCTTCGAGGCGTTCCGCGTCGAAGCGCATGGTCCGGATCATGCCGGTGAACGCGGGCAGCAGCACTTCGAGCGTGTCGACCTGGTCGAACACGGCTTCCTTGTCCTCCTGCAGGTCGCGCGCGTAGGCGGTGGGCAGGCCCTTGAGCGTGGCGAGCAGGCCGGTCAGGTCGCCGATGAGGCGGCCGGACTTGCCGCGCGCCAGCTCGGCGATATCCGGGTTCTTCTTCTGCGGCATGATCGAGGAACCGGTGGAGTAGGCGTCGTCGAGCTTGACGAACGCGAACTCCTGCGTGTTCCAGATGATGATCTCCTCGGAAAGGCGCGAGATGTCGACGCCGGTCATGGCCGCGACGAACGCGAATTCGGCGACGAGGTCACGCGCGGCGGTGCCGTCGATCGAATTGTCGGTCACGCGGGAGAAGCCGAGTTCGCGGGCGACGGCCTCCGGGTCGAGTCCGAGCGTGTTGCCGGCGAGCGCGCCGGAGCCGTACGGGGAGGCGTTGATGCGCTTGTCCCAGTCGATGAGGCGTTCGATGTCGCGCAGCAGCGGCCAGGCGTGGGCCATGAGCTGGTGGGCGAGCAGCACGGGCTGGGCGTGCTGCATGTGGGTGCGGCCGGGCATGACGGTGCGGCCGGCCTTCTCGCTCTGGGCGATGAGCGCGTTCACGAGTTCGATGAGGAGCTTGGCGATGACGCGTGCGTGGCGGCGCAGCCACATGCGGATGAGGCAGGCGATCTGGTCGTTGCGGGAGCGGCCGGCCCTGAGCTTGCCGCCGAGCTCGTCGCCGGCGATGTCGATGAGGCCGCGTTCCAACGCGGTGGCCTCGTCCTCGTCGTCTTCGATGGGCGCGAAGGTGCCGTCGTCCACGTGGCGCTGGAGCGTGTCGAGCGCGTCCTCCATGCGCTTCAACTCGTCGTCGGTGAGGAGTCCGGCGCGGCCGAGGGCGCGCGCGTGGGCGCGGGAGCCGGCGATGTCGTCGTCGGCGAGTCGCCAGTCGAACTGGGTGGACTTGGACAGGCGGGCGAGCGCGGCGGACGGTCCGGAGGTGAAGCGGCCGCCCCACAGGGCGAGGTGTTCGGTGTTTTCGGCCATGCAGGTCTCCTTCAAGGGGTTCATGGATGCTGCTCGGATGATTGCGGATCCACGCACACGCGCGTTCCGCGGCTGTCCGCCAGCCTATCAGCGTCGGACTACATCGCCGGAGCCGGCGGACGACACCACCACGCCCGGCGGCATTCTCGTGTTCAATATCTTCGCCGCACTGGCCCAGTCCGAACGTAATCTTATACGGGAGCGTACCAATGCCGGGCTCAAGGCCGCACGTACGCGGGGACGAATCATCTATTCAATGGATATAGCTTGATGTCCCTAGAAGCCATTCCGGTATTTCGTATTTCGAAGTCCTCGGAAAACCGAGACAACCGGAATGAAAACTACATCATATTTTTTCAACTTGTCCGCCAACGTTGTGCTTGCGCCCACTACTGCGTGGACTACGACAGCAATGGGCGCAAGCACTGAATGATCAGGAAGCTGCTGCGAACCGTTCTCCGATCAATGACCTGAACTCAGCGATTTTTTCGGCGATCCGCTGCTGCTCGGCAAGCGGCGGAATAGGAATTAGTAGATTACGGATGGCTGATACGTTGATGTGTTTCACACCGGTACCTTGATTCATAGCACGATACAGGTCCCACGCATATGGGGATGTCAATAGCAGTTGCAGATATACAGAGCAAAGCCTATTCCCACCTCGGATGAGCATGACTCGCTGCCCGAGACAATGGTTTGCATCCTGTAGAATTACAGCCCTTCCTATGGATGCCTCACGAGAGAGGACCAAATCACCGGGTTCAGGAATCAGCGCCGACGTTCTTGTTTCGTATGAAGCTCTATCTAGGTTGCGGGAGGCTGTCTGGTTCCAGCTATAGTCCATGCAATTCGTGTCGATTGCGTAATAGCCGGTGTCTTCTGTGAGGTATTTCGGTGTGGAATGGGGACAATCCACGACAGCTTGACAAGCGTGAGCCAGTCGCGCCCATGTCCAGCTGTCGGGAATATCGAAGGGGATTTCGTCGTCGATGCAAACAGCCGCGTTCTTGCCGCGTGTCTCGAACCAGTGTCCGGCAGAATCACGATGGATGACGCTTTCGCCGCCTTTAATCGGTTTGATCTTCTTCTCGGCGACGAGTCGGCGACGCTTCTCGCGGATACGTTCCACGAGTTCGGAGCCGGTTCCTTCAGCAGAGTCTTGGGGCACGAGCTTGCCTTGGACGGCCTGCTGAAGGACGGCACGGGGCAGATCCCGCCAAAACGCGGAATCTACAGCATCGCTCTCTCTCTCTAGAATTTCGAGCTTGTCCAACATAGGCATCAGAGAGTTAATGCGCTCTGATATTCGACGTTGTTCTTCAAGCGGTGGAATTGGGGCAAATGCCTCCAAAATATCAGCCCGCTCAATACCGGGAATTACGCCTTTCGCATTATTCTGAATCTGTCCAACCTTAGCTCGTAATACGAGTTCAATATAAGGCAACATACTTGTACCCGATGCACGCACCGCCATGATTTGACGCGCAATATGCGCCTCTGGGAACGGGTTGTATGCCATTGCACCAACCGTACCTTTGCACGTGAATAGCAAATCGTTTTGCAACGAGATACGCTTCGCGTTCTCCGTCCAGCGGTTCTCTATTATTGCCCCAGATTCAAAGTTAGATGCTCCGGTTATATACGGTATGCCTTTATGCGAATCGTTGTACTGCTCTTTGCTGAGATCAATGCCGGAGATAAGGTCTATGACGCTGCTTAAACGTGTCCATACCCAGTTTGCCGGGATATCGAATGGGATCTCGTCGTCGATGCAGACCGCCTCGCTTTTGCCGCGGCGTTCCCACCATGAGCCGTTGCCGTCCTTCCAGATGACGCTTTCGCCGCCCTTGGGGGCCTTGGCCCTCTTCTGCTTGATAAGCTCAGCTCGTTCCCCACGGATGCGTTCGACTAGCTTGCTGGCAGGCTCGTCGTTTGGATCTTGCGGCACGAGTTTGCCTTCGATGGCTTGCTGGAGGATGGATGCACGCAGTTTCGCCGCGATGGGCGCGGTCTTCAGGTCCCTCATATGTTTTCCTCCGTATCGTTGCCGATAAGGTCCATGATCTGCATGAGCAGCGCGTCGATCTCGGTCTCGATGCGCTGCTTGTCGGACTTGTATTTGCCGATGAGCTGGTCGGGCGACGGAACTTCCTCGTCCTCGTGCGGATAGCCACACTTGTCGAGACGGTAGTTGCCCTCGACGAGCTCGTCCACCGTGTACTTCTTCGCTTTCCAAGCGCCTTCCACGTCCGGGTCCGGGATCTCTACGCGGGCGTCCCACCACTCATCGACCGGCTTGAAATGCTGCGGCAGGAGCGGCTTGGTCTTGGAGAAATGCTTGTAGCCATCAGGCTTGTCGAACCGGTAGAACCATGTCTCCTGCGTAGAACCGGTTTTATTGAAGAACAAAAGATTTGTGTCAATAGGCGTGTACGGGGCGAACACGCTTTCCGGCAGACGAATCACGGTATGCAGGTTGCATTGCTTGAACAGGAGTTTCTTGATGGCAATGCGCGTGTTGTCCTCGCCTTCAAGGAACCCGTTGGGAAGGACCACGGCCGCACGGCCGTTGATACGCAGTCGGGTGATGATGTACGACATGAACAGGTCGGCGGTCTCCGAGCTGCGCAGGTCGGCGGGGAACGCGGCCTTGTCGGCTTCGGTGGCGATGCCGCCGTAGGGCGGGTTCATGACGATGCAGTCCACGCAGTCCTCATCCTCGTAGTCGAGCAGACGCTTGCGGTCGAGCGAGTCGCCGTAGGTGATGTTGGGCAGGGCGATGTCGTGGAGCATGAGGTTGGTGATGCCCAGCATGTACGGCAGCGGCTTGAACTCCTGGCCAACCAAGCTGTTCTGCAACGACTCCATCGCCTTCGTATCACCCGGCTGCACCTGCCGTTCCAAATGGCGCAATGCATCGACGAGAAAGCCCGCAGTGCCGCACGCGAAATCGCCCACGGTCTCGCCGATGCGGGGATCCACGTGCTTGACGGCGAACGAGGTCACGGCGCGCGGCGTGTAGAACTCGCCCGCCTTGCCGGCCGACTGGAGGGACTTCAGCAGGGTCTCGTACACATCGTTGAACTCGTGGGTCTCATCGGCGTCGGAGAAGTCCACCTCGTTGAACAGGTTGAGCACCATGCGCAGCTGGATGCCGTTGGCCGCGTAGTTATGGCTGCGGTTCATGAACTCCTTGACCAGCAGGGCGCGCGGCGTGGAGCTGGGAAACGGGATGATGCGCGCACCGTTCCCGTTCTCCACGGCCTCGCCGCGCAGCGCGGGGAACAACTGGTTGTTCACGAAGTCGATGAGTTCGTCGCCGGTGCGCTGGTCCTTCAGCGATTCGCCGGTCGCCCAATCGCGCCACCGGTAGCCTTCCGGAATGACCGGCCGGTAGTCGTCATCGAGTTCGGCTTCCTCCTCCTTGTAGTCGAAGACCTTGAGGAACAGGATCCATACGATCTGGGAGAGGCGCTGCGCGGTGCCGTCGATGCCGGGGTCAGAACGCATGATGTCCTCAAGGCGTTTGATCAGGGGTGCAAGACTCACGTATTATTCCTCCTCGTACAGGGCGTTCTCCAGTTCGCCCAACAGCTCGTAGTACTTGTTCTTCCCGCCCAACGTCTTGACGGCCTTGAGCTTGGTGTAGCCGGCCTCCTTGAACTGTGGCAGCGTGAAGATGTCCAGATCGCGCAGCGACTCGAACCCGGAAGCCGCGTAGGCGTCCACGAGCAGACGCAGCAACTCGCGTTGACCGTCGTTGAACCGGTCCCGGTCGATGAACCGCTGCACGCAGGCCAGACGGGCACGGTGCTCGCGGCTCATGGGCGGATCGACCTCGTAGGCGATGCACAGGATGATGTCAAACGGGTCAACCTCATAGCCGTAACGGATACGGAAGCTCTCCGCCCAATCCGTCTCCAGCAGGAGGTTCTGCGCGAACGTGGCCTTCGCGTGATTATCGAGCCACGCCCGGCGGAACACGTCCACGGTCGGATACTGTCCGAGGATGTTGTTGCGCACGCACGAGTTCAGATTCTGCTCGACGAGATTGCCGTCGGCGTCCAAGTATTTGACCATCTCGCCGACGATCTCCACGTCCACGCCCGAGACGCGCGCCACCCTGCGGTTCTCCGGCGGTGTGGGCGGCATGTCTGGCGCGGTGGGCTTGATCGGCGGCTTCGGGATCGGCGCGTTCGGCGGGACGGTGAGCACGTCCACCGGGTCGCCGTCGAACGCCGGATCCTTGAACTTCAGGTAGTTGCTGCGGAAGTCGAGGATCGTGAAGTACATCTTGCTGCGGTCCTCGCCGTCCATCGTGTAGTAATCGACCACGCGGGTGCCACGTCCGATGATCTGCTTGAACTCGGTCATCGACCCGACAGTGCGGTCCAAGACGATCAGCTCGCAGGTCTTCGAGTTCACGCCGGTGGACATGAGCTGGCTGGTCACGGCGATGACCGGATAGCGGCATTTGTTCGTCGTGAACTCGTCCAACCGGGCCTCGTTGTCCGGCTCGCCGGAGACGATGCACGTCACGTACCGGGAATCCTCGGCCACGAGATCCGTGTTCTCGTTCTCCAACAGCCGCTGCATGGCGTGCGCGTGCTCGATGGTCTCGCAGAACACGATCGTCTTCGAGTAGCGCATGTCGTTGGTCTTCAGATATTCGCTGATACGTTTGGCGACCAGCTCACGACGTTCCTGAACGATGATATTGCGATCGAACTCCCGCTGCTCGTAGCGGCGTATCTCAATCGGGTTGCCGTCCACGTCCGTGGTACCCGCCGGCGGCTGGTATCCGTCCCGGTCGATGTCCAGCTCGGGGACGACGACCTTGTATGGGGCCAGGAACCCGTCCTCGATACCCTGCTTGAGCGAATACGTGTAGATGGGCTTGCCGAAATAGGCGATATTGCTCTTATTCGGGTCCGAATCATCCTTCGGCGTGGCGGTCAAACCGATCTGCGTGGCCGAATCGAAGTAATCAAGAATGTCATGCCAGTTCGAGGTCCGGTCCGCCGAACTGCGATGGCACTCGTCCACGACAATCAGGTCGAAGAAATCACGCGGGAACTTCCGGTAATGCCGGTTGATCTGGCCATCTTTCGCGGTGATGAACTGCTGATATATACCGAGGTAGATCGAGTGCGCGTAATCCGGCTTCGAGTTCTCGAACTTGACCATGTTGTCCTCGAACGGGGCGAAATCGCCATGCATGGTCTGATTGACGAGGTTGTTGCGATCCGCGAGGAACAGGACGCGTTTCTTCAACCCGCTCTTCCAGAACCTCCAGATCAGCTGGAACGCCATATAGGTCTTGCCCGTGCCGGTCGCACAGACGATCAGGACCTTCCTCTGCCCCTTAAGCACCGCCTGCGTGGTCTTATTGATGATGATGCGCTGATAATAGCGGGGCGTGATATTGCTGCTCGGCGACGTGTAGTAGGGGTACGTGTACTCGTCCACCATCTCCTGCGTCATGCCGCTTTCCGACACGAACCGCTGCCACAGCTCATCCGGGCCGGGGAAGTCCCTCATCTTCAGCTCGCGGTTCAGGCCGGAGACCATATCGCGTTCGATCAGATCGTCGCCGTTAGTCGCGTACGCGAACGGCACCGACAGTAGATTCGCGTAATCCACCGCCTGCTGATACCCCTCATCGGCCATATGGTCACGTCCCTTGGCCTCCACGAGCGCCAGCGGAATGTTCTGATGGAACAGCAGAAGATAGTCAAGCTTCTTCGGCTTACCTCGATGCGCGATGCCGTACTCGTCCACGGTGATACGCCCGTCGTTGACGTAATACTCCATTACGATACGGTCCTGACCGGGCCACCGCTGTTCGAGGACCGGCGTGATGAACGCCTTCTTCGTATTCTCCTCGTTGCGGAGCTGTTCGGCGATGTCGTCCGCGCTCAACGGCTTGATACCCGTGGTCTTGTGGAAGATGTCCTCCAGCGGCGAGTCAGTCATCTTCGCCTCCGCAGAATCGTTCGATCCACTCGTGAACCACGCCGGCGACCGTGGTCTCCCTATCCGCGGCGTACTTCTTCAACAGCTTCTTGTCCTCGACCGTCAACGACAGGCTCAACGTCGTTCTGACCTCGCTGTCCGACATGGGCACCCCTATTCAAATAAGTATTTACGTATTTACGTAAATATACAGCAGCGAGCAAGAACCTTCTACTACGCCGGCCAGTAGATGTGGGTCAGCGGCAGCAGGGTACGAGTCTGGGTGTCCGCGTTTTCGTAGTTATCCACGAGGACTCGGGTGAATTGGTCAAGGTCGAGCAGGGTCACCGGTATGCGCGCCCGTTCGGCCTCGTACAGGGCCTCCTTGGTGAAGCCGCCGGTGCTGACGTACAAGCCGCGGTCTGCGTCACGTAGTCCGGCGATGAACGAACGCAGCGCCGGAGCTCCCATGCTTTCCTTCCGGTGCTTCACCTCGACGACGATACGTGGGGATGACAATCCAAGACCGTCGGGCGAGGCGATGATGTCGCGCCCTTGATCGCCGCCGCTGCCGGTCATCATGGTTCGATAGCCCATCGCTCGTAGCATGCCCGCCACGAGGCGTTCCATGTCGTCCCAATCAAGGGCATGGATGCGATCTTTGATTTTCTCCAGCGCCTCCTCTTCGGTGACCATACGGATTTCCTCATCGTCGGTCATGTCGTCGGCGGAAGAAGCGGCATCGGATTCGATAATGACGTCGGGGGAACGCTCCTCCTTAAGGCTGTGGGCAAGATCGGCGTATGCATCCTCGTTGATGAGGCTGAGCGTGGCAATCGTGCCCAACGAGTTGCGGGACGTGTCGGACAATGCGTCCCGAGGGACGATGTGCTCCCACCTGACCTCGCGCGTATAGCAGGCATCGGCATCGGCCCGAACCGTCATGCAGTCGCCCGTCAGGATACCGATATGGTACTGGCGTCGTGCGGGATCATAGGTTACGACGGTATCGCCACATGACATGACCGAACCGAATCGGTATGTCTGCCCGACGATCATCGCACGCGCCTGAGGGGACTTGTCCGCGTAGAGACGGTCCACGCATTCCTTGACCTGTTCCCTCGATGCGTGGCCGAGGTCGAGGCCATCCAAGAGCCAGTAGATTGCCACGTATCCATGAGCGAACCAATCAGCCGCATACCGCGCTCCTCGTCCAGCGCGAATCAGCCATGCAGACAATCGATCGCCTCCCTGTCGCTCATGATTTCCGATGCCAGTCACGCCGGAATCGTTTGCCGGTATGTCCCGTCGTTCCGCGGGGACATACCGGCAAAGAGTTGTCGTGCCTGTAGTCAATCAATCATACGTCGGCAAGCGCTTTGTCAAGCAGGGCCCTCACGGCCGCGCTGCGGCTCATGTGATGGTCGCGCATGTAGCGTTCCAGTTTGGCGTCACGTTCGTCATCCAGACGTACGCGAATCACGTTGGTCGCGGGTGTCGTGCCGACTTCGAGCGGACGACCGGGAGCCCGTCGCATGGCCTCCTCGAGCTGCTCATCCGTGTACCCGCGTTCGGCTTCCTCGGCATCTGCTTTGAGCATTGCCGCTTCGTCGGCCGGCAGATCATCGTATGAGAGCATGGTGTAGTCATAGGTCATATCCATCGCCTGCCTCCTTCCATCAGTTTCACGTACTTGGTTCGCATGCGCATCGCGTGGATCAGTGCAGGACCCCTTGACGTTTCCACCACGACGACTTCCAAAGGAATACCATCCGGCGATATGCCGAGGTACAGCACCTTGAGCGGATCCTCGCGCAGCGTCAGCTCCCGTATCGCATGGGTCGCGACATACATGGCATCGTCAGGCTCGATGCCATGCTTGAGAGCTGAAGGGAATATGTTCATACCGAATATTGTACCACAAAACCTCCGCTACGGCAATGCCGCACCTGCTCATATCCACGATTCCAGTAGTCCGCCTAGCAAATATCTCCCAAAATCCTCGGAAACCGTCGTCCATCATGAAGCCGAGGAATCGTATTCTTACCGAGAACGCCCATTCGGGTTGTTCGGAATATGTAGGTGCGTACATATCCGGCACGGAACCGTTCACGTGCAGTTCCTCGTAGGCGATGCGCAGGGCTTCCGCAACATGGTCCCACCGGTATCGTGCCAGTCTTTTCCGTTCGGGCTTGACCAAATGAAGTGGGCGACATCAGGCATTACCTAGCACCTTATGTTCAGACTCATCGGAGTCCGCATCCGCGAAACAACCGACAAGACCGTTGTATGTGCGACTCCTCCCATCCTGGATTCTTCCCCAACATGCAACTTCATAAATGGTTTATGAAGTTCCGCCCCTAACTTCATAAATGGTTTATGAAGTTCCCGGACCGTATCGCACGGCGGATTGCGTGACGAGACCAACCAAGATATCATTTGTATAGATTTTCGATATACAAATGGAGGCTATGATGACATCGTCCATGGTGAACGTCCGGCTTGACGAAAGCACGAAGAAGGGCATGGCCGAGGTCTGCGGCGAACTCGGCATCAGCATGAGCGCCGCCTTCAACATCTTCGCCAAGACGGTCGTGCGCGAACGCCGCATCCCGTTCGAAGTGACCGCGGACCCGTTCTACTCGGCCGAGAACATGGCTCGTGTCCGCAGAGCGGCCGCGAAACTCGACGCGGGCCAAGGCACCGTCCACGGACTGATCGAGGAATGACGTGCTGCTTATCTGGACGGACGAGGCCTGGGACGACTACCTCTATTGGCAGTCGCAGGACAAGAAGACGCTTAAACGCATCAATAAAATCATCAAAGACATCCAACGCAACGGCGCGGCGAACGGCATCGGCACGCCGGAACCGTTACGCGGAAACCTATCCGGCTACTGGTCTCGTCGCATAGACGACAAGAACCGCATCGTCTACCGCGTCGCCGGCGGAGAATCAGGCAATCTCGAAATCGCCGTCTGCCTCACCCATTACGGCGACCACTGATACGACGATTCTCAGATCAGCCCCAGCTTCCGGAACGCGTTGGCGATGCCGTCGTCGTGGATGTCGGTGGTCTGGAGGTTGCAGCATTGCTCGATGCCGTGAATGGCGTTGCCCATCGCAACGGACGTGCCGGCGGCCTTGAGCATCACCATGGCGCAGGCCCCCGTTTCCGCAAAACGCCAGCCGAAAACCAATCAACCCTGCAAACGACCGCATATGACGCGACTCGTTTGCCGGAAGACACGATTATTTATAGAATCATAATTTAGTAAATTACGATTCTATAAATTGCATCTCACGTGCGGAAAGGCCGGCATCATGTTCGTGGGAAGGACCAGGGAACTCGCCACGTTGGAACGACGATGGAACTCGTCGCGATTCGAGTGCGTCATCGTGTACGGACGGCGACGCGTGGGCAAGACCACACTCATCAACCGATTCCTCGACGGACGTCCGGCCATCTTCTTCCCGGCCATCGAATCCAATGCCGCCCGGAACCTCGAAAACCTCAGCCGCGGCATCGCCCTGTACCGCGCCGCCTCCGGAGACGACGACTTCACCGGCACGGAGGATGCCGCACCGGTCTACCGGGACTTCGCCACGGCGCTGGAAGCGGTGTTCTCGATCGCCCGCCGCAAACGCCTCGCACTCGTCATCGACGAATATCCCTATCTCGCGAAAGCCGACCGGTCCATCAGCTCCGTCCTGCAACACGCCATCGACCGGCACAAGGACGACAGCCGGCTCATGATCATCCTCTGCGGCTCATCGATGTCGTTCATGGAACGACAGGTGCTCGGATATTCCAGCCCGTTGTACGGACGCCGCACCGCGCAGATCAAGGTGGAACCCTTCGGATACACCGACACACGAACGTTCCTGCCCCGATACGGAGCCGAGGACGCAGCCATCGCATACGGCCTGACGGGCGGCATCCCGCAGTATCTCAGACAAATCGACGATACGGCGAGCATCCCGGACAACATCCTTTGGAACATCATCGACCCGGACTGCTATCTGTTCGAGGAGCCCGGCAACCTGCTCAAACAGGAACTGCGCTCGCCGTCCGAATACAACGCCGTCATTCAAGCCATCGCCTCCGGCTCCTCCCGAGCGAACGCCATCGCCACGGCATGCCACATGGAGACCGCGTCATGCTCCACATACCTGCGCAATCTCATCGATCTGGGCATCCTCTACAAGGAGACCCCGTTCGGCGAACATTCGCCCCGCAAGACGATCTACCGCATCAAGGACTCGTTCTTCCGGTTTTGGTACCGCTATGTGCCGACGAATCTGCCGTTGATCCAGTCCGGCAACGCCGCCATCGCCGCCGAACGCATCATGCGGTCGATCAACGACTTCATGGGCCCGGTATTCGAGGACATCTGCACGCAATGGCTTTGGGCGCACGACACGACAGGAGATCTGCCGTTCCTCGTGCTCGACTCCGGACGCTGGTGGGGAGCCGATCCCAGGAGCCGCAGCCAGGAGGAGATCGACATCGTCGCCACCGGCAGAGCAAAACGGCGTGACCGAGCAACTGAAAGCTGAAAACCAAATGGAATGGGTGCGGCAGATGAACGCTTGCAAGGCACAGGCAGAGGAAGTTGTGAAAGCGGAATTGATTTATGATTGAGTGAGAAAGTCCGGGCAGAAAACTGTTCAGACTTTTCTTATATATTCCAAAATGACGGTAGAATTGTTCACGAGTTTTATGGTATAATTTGAATACGAAAATTAAGCAACAAATCGGAATTGACAGAGGTAATGAAATGTTTGAAGAATTAGGAATTAGTTTTGGCACAGCACTATAATCGTCTTACTTGCATTATATTTTATAATTAAGTGGGCGGTCAAAAATGGAATAAAAGAAGCCTATAGGGATATTACAGGGAAAGTCACTACCGAGGATATTGAGGCAGAACAAATATGTAACGAAGAGGAAAAATAGTTAATAAAGAGAGGTGCATATGCTATGCCAGGTATACTTGTGGTTGAAGATGATGAAAATTTAAATCGTGGAATTACATTTTCACTGAAAAAATCCGGATATGAGGTTTTTTCAGCAGAATCAGTGAAAAAAGCGAAAAGAATTGCAAGTGATAATAATGTGGATGTTGCCATTTGTGATGTGAATCTTCCGGATGGAAACGGATTAGAGCTTGTCGGATGGATGCGGAATTGTCAAAATGTATATATTATCTGTCTTACCGCGTTGGATCAGGAGACAGATCAGGTCATGGGATATGAAGCCGGTGCGGACGATTATATGACGAAACCGTTCAGCCTTTCCGTACTTCTTCTGAAAATCGGGGCTCATTTCCGCCGCAGAAAGAATGAACCTGGAACTCCAAAAATTCATTCAAAGGATATCGTGTTTATCCCCGGAGAGATGAGGGCGTTCGTAAAGGAAAGAGAAATAAGCCTTACGAAGAATGAACTGAAAATGCTGTCCTTTTTTCTTCAAAACCCGAAACAGATTCTTTCAAAAACACAGCTGTTAGAAAACGTGTTTGATCTGGATGGTGATTTTATGGATGAAAACACGGTAGCTGTGAACATCAGAAGGCTTCGGAAGAAAATCGAAGAGGATCCGGCGGCTCCGGTCTATATTAAAAACATCCGCGGGCTTGGGTATATATGGAATCAGGAGGTAAGTCAGTGACGAAACGACATCGTAAAAAGTGGGTTGATGCCTTGTCACTGGTGCTGCCGGTTCTACTCTTTTTTGCAGTATTGAACTGCTTTACCACCTATTTATATTATCAGGATTATCAATGTAAAATGGATATCCTGACAGAAGTTGCGGCGGGCGCAGAGACCACCGGCATGGATGTTGCCGCAGGATGGCTGAAAGGAAACGACCATCAAGCCAATGAACAAGGTAAGCAATTATTAGAGCAATACGGGTACTGGGAAAACAAAGGGACTTCGTTTTATGTGCGCTTCCGGCAGAATATCATGATAACCGGCTGTACAAGCGCAGTGCTATGTCTGTCTTTGCTAACGTTCCTGTTTTACCGGAAGAAAGCTGAGGCGAAAGAAAGTCGGAAACGATTGGAGCAGCTAGAGCAAATCCTGATTGCATTTCGGGAAAATCACTTTGAGGTAGTGCCGGACACAGAAGATCATGTCTGGCAGGAAAGACTGAAATTTCAGCTTGAAGCAATCGGACATCATATCCAGCTGCTGCAAGAGGAAGCCAGAGCGGAGAAGGAAAGCACAAAGGAAATGGTATCCGACATTTCCCATCAGCTGAAAACCCCGGTTGCAGCCTTGGATACCTGCTTTAGCATATTGCTGCGGAACAATCTGAGTGAGACGGAGCAACAGGAATTTCGCATCCGCTGCCGGAGTGCATTGGACGGATTGGAAACATTGTTGCAGTCTCTGCTGGAAATATCCAAACTGGAGACAGGTTTGATTCAGCTTGATCAGAAAACACTTCCCATTATGGATACGATCATCTCCGCAGTAAACCGAACGTATCCAAAGGCAGCGGAGAAAGGGATAGAACTTATTTTCGACTGCAACGAATCACTGGAGCATTGTGCACTCATGCAGGATAAACGTTGGCTTGGAGAAGCAATCATTAACGTTTTGGACAATGCCATCAAATACAGCCCAGAACATTCAAAAATCACGATCCGTCTACAAAAAAGAACCGGCTTTGTGAGAATTGAGATCGAGGATCAGGGAATCGGAATCCCGCAGAGTGAATACCATAAAATATTCCAGCGGTTTTACAGAGGGACTGCGCCGGAAGTCCGCGAAAAGAGCGGAACTGGCATCGGTCTGTATCTGTCCAGACAGATTATTGAGCAGCATGGTGGGACAATCACGGTAGCCTCCGGCAAAGTCAGAAAAGGAAGTACCTTTTTGATTCAGCTGCCGGAGAATGGACTTTCGTAGAGATGATGAGCAGAAGTCTTTCAAATCTGTAAGACTTCTGCTCTCTTTTTGAAAGTGAAATGAAAGGTTCCTTTGATACAATGCTGGTAAATAAGAAAAGGAGGCCATTGGAGTGGGCGTGATATTAGAAACCAAGCAGCTTTGCAAATTTTATGGGACGGGGGAAAATCAGGTCAAAGCCGTCAATCATGTGAATATCCAGATTCAACAGGGAGAATTTGTCGCCATTGTCGGAAAATCCGGCTCCGGAAAAAGTACCCTGCTGCATATGCTGGGCGGGCTGGATACACCAACCAGCGGCAGCGTGATCTTGTCTGACAAGGACCTGTATTCCATGAAGGAGGATCAGCTTGCCGTTTTCCGGAGAAGAAAGATCGGATTTGTATTTCAGGCATTCAATCTGGTATCCTCCATCAATGTGTGGGAAAATATCGTTCTTCCGTTGGGGCTTGACGGAAAAAAAGTGGATAAAGCTTATGTCAATGATATTATCACCACACTGGGTCTTGAACACCGGATTCATAATCTTCCGAATACCCTCTCCGGAGGACAGCAGCAGCGCGTTGCGATTGCAAGAGCCTTGGTAAACAGACCGGAGATTTTGTTTGCGGACGAGCCAACCGGAAATCTTGATTCCAAGACAAGTGACGAGGTGATCGCGCTGCTGAAAATGAGCGCAAAAAAATATGGACAGACGATTGTAATGATTACCCATGATGATGAGATCGCGCAGGTTGCTGACCGTATTTTAGTCATCGAGGATGGACAGGTGGTGGATTTCAATTGAGGACGATCAGCAAAATTGCATTCAGCAACGACAAAAGAAATCGGACAAGAAGTGTCCTCATTATGACGGCGATTTGCCTGACTACCATGCTTCTGGTCATTATCAGTACAATTGGAAATGGACTGATCCTCTTACAGAAGGATCAGGCTGCAAGCTCATACGGAAGCAACTACGGCCTGTTTATCGCCGCAGATGGTACGCAATTAAAAGAAGTGGAACGCAGAGCTGAGATATCTGATATCGGCATCATGTGTACGGAGGGCATCCTGAAAGGAAATGAGAATGGCGGCTTTGTCAGTGCGGATGAAACGGTCAGGAAAATGCTTCCCTATAATCAGGAATATGTGTTGAAGGAAGGTACCTATCCGGAAAAGGCGCAGGAAATTGCCGCAGGACGCGCTTTCTTTGATGCAGTGGGATACCATGATGTAAAGGTCGGAGACACCGTAACATTGGAGTACCGTTCCGGCATGCAGTCGGAATACGCACCGATGGAATTTACTGTCAGCGGGCTTTTATATGACCGGGATGAATATACCATCGAGGCTTCCTATGTTGTATTCGGTTCGCAGGATTTTTATAATGAGCGTGTTGCGGAGGGTGACAGGCAATATAATATCTATTTTACCTTGAGCGATTCTGCAAATGTATCTATGAATAATGTTGCGCCTGTTATAAAAGAAATCGCGGATTCCTGCGGCATTGACCAGAAAAACGTGATCATCAATGACCTCTACCTGCAGTGGGTATTGCAGCCGAGCTATGAAATGATTGTGGTTTGTGGAACCCTGATCCTCGGAATCGTGCTGTTTTCCGTTGTGGTCATTTATAATATCTTCCAGGTCGGGATCGCCCAGAAGGTTCAGGAGTACGGAAAAATCAAGGCGCTGGGTGCAACCAGAAAGCAGATGAAGCAGTTGATCTTTCGTGAGGGCATTCTTCTGGCGGTTCCTTCGATACCGCTGGGGCTGCTGTTTGGTTTCCTGATTGCAAACGTCAGCTTCAACTGGCTGGTGGAGCAGGGAAATCTGGTATCGTCCGGAATCAAGAACCATCAGGTGCCTCTGTTTTCACTGACAATTATGCTCATCTGCATTTTTGTATCGTTTCTTACGGTCGTTTTGGCTCTGCGCAAACCCATGAAAATTGTTTCCCGGATTTCACCCATCGAAGCGACACGGTATCTTGACGGCTCCAAAACGCAAAAACAGGGCAGACGAAAAGGCAGAAAAGATGTCACCGTTTTCTCCATGGCAATGGCAAATGTGACAGGCAATCCGAAAAGAACCATTGCTACGATTCTTACCATGGGGCTTTCCTGTGTATTGTTTGTAATTATCTCTAATTATGTTGGGAATATTGACACGGAGCACGAGGCGCGGATTGCAATCAACCATGGACAATTTGAGTTGCAGCTGGATTATTCCCAGAATTATGATGAAGCCTATTCGGAGAATAATCTGGACACAATCCTACAGAACAACCCACTGAATGATTCTTTGATTAAAGAAATCAAATCCATCCCCGATGTAACGGATGTACTGACGAGAGAAATCGTCTCTGCAGATCTGAACGGAACAAAATTTCCGGTTGCAATCGTAAATCAAGAGGATTTTGAAATGATGCGCGGGGATGGCGATATCGGTTCCATGGACTATGCACAGGCTGTCAAAAACGGGGATGTTTTCTTTGGCTGGTCCAAGTGGATGGAAGCTGACGGGTATTCTGCGGGTGCACCGATTACATTCAACTTTGACAACGGAAGTGAAACCTATACCTATCAGGGAAAGATTGCAGGATCCTTTGTAAGCGCGGACACTTATCTTGTCATTCCGGAAGGTGTATACCGTTCCATGAATCCGAGGGGAACAGCCTATGGATATCTGTGGGTGGACTGTGATAAAAAAGATGTGGCATCTGTAGAGCAAAGCCTGAATGACCTGCTCTCCGATACTTCTCATATCAAGCTGAACACCTATCACGCAGAATTGCAAACCGCAGAATACGCAAGCCGTATGATGAAGCTTGGCTGCTATCTGTTCATGGCAATTGTCGGTCTCATTGGGTTTATGAATCTGGCAAACACCATGATCATCAATATCATCACGAAGAAGCAGGAATACGGTGTGCTGCAAGCGGTAGGCATGACCAATAAGCAGTTGAATCTGAGCTTACAAATACAGGGCTTGATTTTTACGGTTGGCACCATCTGCGTCGCACTTGCTGCCGGTCTGCCCCTTGGCTATGCACTGTTTTCCTATGCGAAGCATAATGGGATTTTTGGAATGAACGTTTATCACGTTCCTCTTATCCCGATTCTTGTTATGATTCTTCTGGTTGGTATTCTACAAATTGTGCTTTCCTGTGTTTTAAGCAGTAATCTGAAAAAGGAAACGCTGGTAGAAAGAATAAGGTATCAGGGATAGCAAGTAATATGTAATGAACTAGGTCTTAACGAAGAGGAGAAATAGATAACTTCCGATTTGTCGAACTGATAAAATCCCTTTAGGAACTAAAGGGCGCACTTCTATACTCCCCTGTCGGAAGTATCGTGCGTCCTGCGGAGCTTCATTCCCGGTCGGCAGAAGAAAACTGCATGACCGAGAATGTTGCGTCACTTCGTTCCGTCAAGGTGGCTACACCCCCTTGCGCCGCTAATGCGGCTATCCCCTGTGGACTTGCCGTCCGCAAACAGCATAAAATGCTGTTCGCCGCCAGCAAGTTTGGAAAAACAAATACCGAAAATCAGACCGTTGACTGGTCGCACTATGCGAAAAGTCGGCGGTCTTTTTTTATCCCCAAAATCAAAAAAGGAGGTCAAGCACAATGACAAAACCGAAAACCCTTGAACAGCTCCGAGCCGAAAAGGAACGAGCCGAGACGCAGCTTGCGCAGGAACAGCACAAGCTGGAGCGTCTGGAGAATCGAAAGAAGTATCTGGAGAAAGGCGAACGCACCAAGCGCACCCACCGCCTTTGCAATCTGGGCGGCACGATTGAGAGCCTTGCCCCGGAGGTCAAAGATCTCACACGCACCGAAATGACAGAGCTGATGGAGTACATCTTTTCTCTGGCAGAAGTCCAGCGAGCCGTCCACCATATGGCGATTACCCACATCAGCCAAGCAAACAGAGAAAAGGAGTTGAAAGTCGATGGCACTATTTCATCTGAGCGTCACGCAGACTAAACGAAGCGCAGGACAGTCCGCTATTGCTTCTGCCGCCTACCGAGCCGGGGAGCGATTGTATAGCGAGTATTACGGCGAATACAGCGACTACACACGCAAGGGCGGCGTGATCTGCTCTGACATTCTCCTGCCGTCCCATGCACCGCCCGAATACGCAGACCGCCAGACGCTATGGAACGCCGTGGAAAAAGCCGAGCGTGGAAAGAACGCCCAGCTTGCATACAGCTTTGACATTGCCTTGCAGAATGAATTTTCCCTTGAGGAAAACATCGCTCTTGCAAGGCAATTTTTGTTGGAGAACTTTGTGAGCCGGGGCATGGTGGTTGACTTCGCCGTACACCAGCCAGACCGGGAGGACGGCGGCATACCAAATCCGCATTTTCATGTGCTTTGCCCCATCCGCCCCATCGAGCAGAACGGCAAATGGGGGCTAAAGCAACGCCGGGTGTACGAGCTGGACGAGGACGGCAACCGTATCCGGGACGCAGACGGAAAGTTTGTGTTCAACGCCGTTCCCACTACCGACTGGGGCAGTCCCGAAACGCTGGAATACTGGCGGCAGACATGGGCGGAGCTATGCAACGCCAAGTTTGCGGAAAAGGGGCTTGACGTTCGTATCGACCACCGAAGCTATGAGCGTCAGGGCGTGGAGCTTCTTCCCACCGTCCATGATGGCGCAACCGTCCGGGCAATGGAGAAGAAAGGCATACGCACCGAGAAAGGCGAGTTCAACCGCTGGATCAGAGCCACCAACGCCGTTATCCGGGACATCAAGAAGAAAATCGCTCTCCTGTTTGATTGGATTGCCGAAGCAAAAGCGGAGCTTGCCAAGCCGCAGGCACCCGACCTTGTTTCTCTGCTGAACGCCTATTACACCCAGCGCAGAGCCGGGGCGTATTCGCAGAAAGGCAAGGTCAGCAATCTAAAGGAGATGAACGAGACTTTCAATTATCTCCGGGCAAACGACATTTACTCCCTTGAAGATTTGGAACACCGTGTCAGCGAACACAGTGCTGCCACAGAGAGCTTGAAGAAAACGCTGGACGAACAGACCGCCCGAATGAAAGCAATTAAGCAGCTCTATGACAGCTCCGCTGCTTTCCAGAGCTTGAAGCCTATCTATGACGGCTTGCAGAAAATCAAGTTTGAGAAGCCCAGAGCCAAGTACAAGGCAGAGCATGAAGCGGAACTGAAACAGTTCTACGCCGCCAGACGAAAGCTGACCGGAGAGTTCCCGGACGGTAAGGTGGATATGAAAAAGCTGTCCGCAGAGTATGACGCTCTGGAACAGGCGCATGAAACCACCTACGGCGAGTTTAAGACCGTCAGAGACGATTTACACCGCCTTTGGAAGGTCAAGTCATGCGTAGATACTGCCGCCCGATTTAACGAGCGTACAGAGGAACAAAAGCTCCAAAATCGACCCCAAACACGACACAAAAAGGAGGATATATCCCGATGAAAAAATACGACTGGAAGAACGAATACAACCCCATCCGCAGAACGGCAAAACGCCTTTTGAGCGGAGAGCCTTTGACCGATGGCAGACCGCTTTCCAATCTAATTGAGCTGGACGAACACACCCGGAAATGCCTTGCCTTTGAAGCCACCCTCACCGACCGTCAGATTGATATGTTGCAGGATTTGGGCTATCTGCCCGTTACCACAAGACAGTACGGTGAGGAATGTGCAAACTGCCCCTATACGCTGGACGAGCGTGAGCATGGCGTTTGCAGACGATGCGCTGTTTTCAAGAAGTAAGGAGGACGCTCATGCAGTACACCCAAGCACAGATTGACCGGGCAAACGCCGTCAGTCTGGAAGATTTTCTCCGCACACAGGGAGAAACGCTTATCAAAAGCGGACGGGAATACCGCTGGAAAGAGCATGACAGTCTGACCGTCCGAGGAAACAAATGGTTTCGCCACAGCCAGAGTAAGGGCGGCTATCCCATTGATTTTGTCATGGAGTTTTACGGAAAGTCCTTTCCCGAAGCCGTCCAGCTCCTGATCGGCGAAAGCGGCGAGGGACAGAGCGAAGCCAGCACAGCACCGCCCACAGCGTTTCACTTGCCCTTGCACAACAGAACAGCCGACAGAGCAATTCAATATCTTTGCGAAAGCCGAGGTCTCAACAAAATGCTTGTTGAGGCTTTTCTTCTTTCCGGGGATATTTACGAAGACGCAAAGCGGCAAAATGAAGCGTTGGTACACCACTACCTGCTTGAAAGCGACTCAAATCCAATTTTTCATATAGATAGAAGATGAACCGGGGATTGTTGCCGTAGAAGTGAGTAACCCACAAAGCCGTGTTATGTGGCCAAAATGCTGACTCGATATAATGCAGGTTCCCGATAGTTCCAGAGCGTCCAGTTACAACTCCGGGACCTCCGACTTTGTATGCATCGTGATATGCGCCAATACCATTGGACATTACAACAGGATACTTACCGGGAACAATTTCTCCAGAAGGCAGGTCAAACCCCCTTTGAAGCGGGGCAATCTGAAGAACCTTACGCTGTTCCCAAGCGGATGAACTGCCATCTGCATGCTGCCTCGGGATAAGACCGATGGATCGGCGGAACTTTCCGCAACCCCATAGACCATGTGTGAATTTCCCAGACCATGACTCATGGCAGATTGCACGACGAAATCAACTAAGATAGTATTTGTATAGATTTCTGATATACAAATGGAGGCTATGATGACATCGTCCATGGTGAACATCCGGCTTGACGAAAACACGAAGAAGGGGATGGCCGAGATTTGCGGCGAACTCGGCATCAGCATGAGCGCCGCCTTCAACATCTTCGCCAAGACGGTCGTGCGCGAACGCCGCATCCCGTTCGAAGTGACCGCGGACCCGTTCTACTCGGCCGAGAACATGGCTCGTGTCCGCAGAGCGGCCGCGAAACTCGACGCGGGCCAAGGCACCGTCCACGGACTGATCGAGGAATGACGTGCTGCTTATCTGGACTGACGAAGCATGGGATGACTACCTCTACTGGCAGTCGCAGGACAAGAAGACACTCAAACGCATCAACAAGATCATCCAGGACATCCAACGCAACGGCGCGGCGAACGGCATCGGCATGCCGGAACCGTTACGCGGAAACCTATCTGGCTATTGGTCTCGTCGCATAGACGACAAGAACCGCATCGTGTACCGCGTCACCGGCGGAGAATCGGACAATCTCGAAATCGCCGTCTGCCGCACCCATTACGGCGACCACTGATACGACGATTCTCAGATCAGCCCCAGCTTCCGGAACGCGTTGGCGATGCCGTCGGCGTGGATGTCGGTGGTCTGGATGTCGCACCATTGCTCGATGCCGTGGATGGCGTTGCCCATGGCGACGGACGTGCCGGCGGCCTTGAGCATGGCCGTGTCGTTGTCGGAGTCGCCCACGGCGATCGTGTCGGCGACATCGATGCCGAGCCGGGCGGCGACCTCGCGCACCGCGGTGCCCTTGTCGACGCCGTTGATGAGCAGTTCGCCATTGTTCGGCGAGATTTTGTCGTACGAGCCGTGCACGAGCGTGAACCACGGCGAGAGGTCGCGTTTCGTCTCCTCGAACGTCACGTCCGGGTCGGGGGCGGTGAAGTACGAGCCCTTGGACACGTGGATCGTCCGTCCCAGCGTGGAGCCTTCCGGCACGTCGACCTCGTCGATCCGATGCCAGAACCGCGCGAACTCGCCGCGGTCGAACGCCTTGCCCTTGGACTTCAAGTGCTTCGCATAGCCTTCCGAAATGTACATGCCGTCCGCACCCTGCCACTGGTAGGCCTCGATGCCGTGCGCCTTGAAATACGCGTCGGCCGCGTCCACCGCCTCGGGGTCGACGAACCGCTGGAACAGGATCTCATCGCCCATGTTCGCCTGCGCGCCGGCCACGGAGACCACGCCGTCGAACCCCAGGTCGAGGATGCTTTTCTCGATCTTCGGCAGGGAGCGTCCGGTGCAGATGAACAGCAGATGCCCGTTCTCCTGAGCCTTGCGGCACGCCTCCTTCGCGGAGTCGGGCACCACGTGCCTTTCGTCCGCCAACGTGCCGTCGATGTCGAGGAACACCAGTTTCTTCGCGCCCATACCGTCTCTCCTTATCCGCGAGTCGTCATAATCCGCCACCATCATACGTTGCGCGCATGGCGGTGCCGGGCCGGTTCCGCGCCCGGCCCGGCACACGCTTCCCCGTCACGCTTCGGCGAGCTGCGTCGTCGCGGCGGCGACCGGCGCGGGGCGGGAGCGGCGGACGCGGCCGACGGCGAGTCCGAGCGCGACGAACGCGACGGCGAACAGCGCGACGATGCCGGTGCCCGTCGCCCAGCCGCCCGCGTCAACGCCGCTGGTGGACGCCGTGCCGATGCCGAGCGCGTCGTCGATCGCCGTGCAATACCACCAGCCGGGCAGCATCCGTCCGACCGCGCGCATCGACTCGGGAATCATGTCCACGGGCAGGGACACGCCCGAGGTGAACAGGAGCAGCAGACCGAACACGTTGGCGAAGCCGTTGGCCATCGTGTCGCTGAACCCCGCCTCGCCGAACAGGAAACCACAGGCGACGGTCATCAGCGCGTACACGCAGGCCGACAGGATCGTCATCGCCGCGCCGGCGGGTGCGAGAGTCGCAGGGTCGAGTCCGGCGGCGAGCATCAGCGCGACCGTGGCAAGCAGGTAGGCGGCGACCACGACGAGCGCGAATCCACACAGGGTGGCCATGCGCTGCATGCCCATCGTCGAGGAGCGTTGCGGTGAGGCGAACAGCCGCCGCCGCGTCTCCCCCGCGTTGAACACGCCGGATACGAGCGCCGTGCACACGGTCATCGCGAGGAACAGCGGGTAGAGGGCGACCTTGATCGTGGAGCCGAAGCCCGCCGCCGTGCGTTCCGCCGCGGACGCGGCATCCGCATCGGCGGCCGCGTCGGTGTGGTCGACCGCAATTGCGTGGTTCGCGTTCTTGTCGCGGGCGAGCGCACGCACCCGTTTCGTCGCGGCGGTGAGATCGTCGAGAGTGGGACGCGCGACGGCACCAGCCGCGCCGGACGCGTCACCCGTACCGCCCACGTTCGCGCCGATCAGTTCGGTGCGCGTGAGCGAGAGGAATCCACCGGTGGCCATCGATGCCATCGACCCGACGCCGGACGTGTAGCTGGTGACGGTCTCGACGGCCGGCACCTTCCCGGATTCCGTGGCGGAGTCGAGCAGCTTGTCCGCGTAGCCGTCCGGGACGATGACGATGAGGTCCACCCAGTTCGAGGCGACCGCCTGCTGCATCGCATGGGAGTCGTCGGCGAGGTCGATCACGTCGTTGTCCGCGGCGAGGTAGGTGCGCAGCGAGGAGGCGACGCCGCCTCGGTCGGAATCCCGGTCGATGACGGCGACGGTGGCGCGACCGGGCTCGTACGCGTCGGCCGTGTCGTCCTTGCCGCCCAGCAGTGCGGATCCGCTGATGGCGAGCATCATCACGCCGATCAACACCAGATAGATGATGATGTACAGCTTGTGCGCGGCGAGCACGCGCAGTGTGGCCTTACAGGTGTTCATAGCGTTGCTCCTTGAGCATGACGACGCCGGCGGCCAGGAACACGGCGCTCATCGCGATGAGCACGCTGCAGGTCGTGGCGAACGGACGGTAGTCGTCGTAGTAGAGGATGTCGTAGAACAGGTTCGTCACCTGTTGGGCGGGATTGATGAGCGCGAGGACGGGCGCATGGCGGGTGATCCAGTCGCTCAGTTCCATCGCGAAGCCGCCGTACAGGCCGGAGAACAGGGACAGCGTGCACGGGATCGCGCTCGTCAGACCGACCTTCACGCTGTTCCGGAGTCCCGGAATCGCGCCGATCATCGTGCCGAACGCGCACGCCATGAACGAGGCGACCGCGACGGCGGCCACGGCGGCCGGCTCACGTCCGCCCAACGGCACGTCGCACACGTAGCGGATATAGGCGAGCGCGATGGTGAGGCTCACGTCGGAGCACAGCCAGCTGGCGAGGAATCCGGCCATGAGCTGCCGGCCGCGGCCGAGCGGCGACACCGTGCGCCGGATGCCCAATGCGGACAGGTTCGCCTGCGCGCTGGTGACCGCGGTGATCGAATACCCCATGGCCATGAGGCAGGCCATACCGAGCAGCGCGTAGAAGTAGCGTGCGGTCACGTTCGGCGTGGAGTTCGTGAGCGTGGTCTCGCGCGTCGTATCCGCGATATTGCCGATGGACGACCAGAACGCGCGTGCCTGCATCGCCTCCGGGTGGCGTTCCAGCAGGTCGCGGGTCGCCGCATCGGTCCGGTTGTACAGGTCGATCACGCTGGAGAGCGCGGCCACGGTGACGGCGCCGTTCGAATCGGTGGCGGACGCGCCCTTCATCGCCTCGGCCGCCCGTGACGACAGGGTCAGTCGGATGCGTCCGTCGCCGTCGACGC
Organism: Bifidobacterium sp. LH_426; assembly: GCF_056356875.1. Classification (NCBI taxonomy): domain Bacteria; kingdom Bacillati; phylum Actinomycetota; class Actinomycetes; order Bifidobacteriales; family Bifidobacteriaceae; genus Bifidobacterium; species Bifidobacterium sp. LH_426. Next base: position 66,140 of record NZ_JBKEVB010000005.1, on the reverse strand, counting down.
GCAGATAGCCCTTCACCGTGCCGTCGGCGAGCTTGTCGCGCGCGTCGCCGACCGTGCCGACCGTTGTGGCGTCGAGCAGTTTGGTGACGGTCGTGCCGGTTACGCTCTTGCCTGTGACGTCGCTCTTGCCGGACAGTCCGTTGATGAACGTCGTCGCGCCGGGCGACTTCGTCCAGTTCGCGTCCTCGACGACCGCCATCGGCATGGCTTCGAGCTCATAGCCTTCCGCCAGATTGCCGAGCAGTCCGTTGAACAGGGTGGCGAGCGCGATCGGGAACACGATGAGCCAGAACAGCGACTGCCTGTTGCGCAGGTTCGTCTTCAACGTCATGACGAATGTGGTCCACATGGGTGCCTCCTTTCCGTGGGGCGTGCGGCGTGTACCGGTCAGTCTCGCAGCGCCTTGCCGGTGAGTTCGAGGAACACGTCGTTCAGGGTGGGCGGCCGGCTGGTGAGGTGGCCGACGTTCACGTTCGCGGCGCGCAGCACGCCGAGCAGGTCGACGAGGTTGTGGTCGCCGCGGCGGCAGCGCACGTCGAGTTCGCGGCCGTTCCAGTTCGCTTCGATGACGAAGCCGAGGGCGCGCACGTGGGCGAGCGTCGTCTCGTCGAGGTCGAGCGTTTCGACGGTGATGCGTTCGCCCGTGTCGATCATGGATTTGAGTTCGTCGGCGGTGCCGAGCGCCAGATGACGGCCGTGGTCCATGATGAGGATGCGGTCGCAGATCTGTTCGACCTCCTCCATGTAGTGGCTCGTGTAGACGACGGTCGCGCCGGCCGCGTTGAGCCGTTCGATGCCTTCGAGGATCGCGTTGCGGCTTTGCGGGTCGACGGCCACGGTCGGCTCGTCGAAGAAGATGAGGTCGGGTTTGTGCGCGACGCCGCACGCGATGTTGAGGCGCCGCAGCAGGCCGCCGGAGAGTTTGCCGGGGCGGAACCGGCGGAATTCGCCGAGTCCGGCGAAGTCGATCGCCTCTTCGACGAGCGGCGCGCGGTCGGCTTTCTTCGGCACGTACAGCGAGCAGAAGTAATCGATGTTCTCTTCGACGGTCAGCTCGTTGAACACGGCGACGTTCTGCGGGACGAGGCCGATGCGCCGTTTGAGCGCGTAGCTGGTCGGGGTCATCGGCTCGCCGAACACGCGGATCGTGCCCGCGTCGTAGGAGAGCAGCGCGAGGATGCAGCTGATGGCCGTGGTCTTGCCGGAGCCGTTGGGGCCGAGCAGGCCGAAGATTTCGCCCTGCCGGATGTCGAGGTCGAAGTGGTCGAGCGCCACCATGTCGCCGTAGCGTTTGACGAGCTTCGACACGCTGATGGCCGGCGTCGCGGCGGTGTCCGGCGTGTCGGCGGTCCGTGTCGCGGTCGTCGTCGGCGTCACGGCGGTCGGCGTCACGGTTGTCGGCGTCGAATTCGCGGTGGTCGTGTGGTCGTACGTCATGTCCGCTCCCTTCCGTGGGTGGTTGTCTCCATCGTCCCACCCGCGCGTGCGCCCCGCCACCTGCAAACGTCACCGATCCGCATGGAGCGGGTGACATTCGTCACCACATGTCCGGAAGGGAGCGGGATGCGGAACGGATCGCAGGGATGTGTCGCGGGAACGGACGGGCGGACGCGGGGCGGTCCGGGATGCGACCGCGGCGAAGCGGGTAGGCTGGATGGTGACGGTTCGGTGCGGACGACGGAGGATCTCATGCGGGCGATGATCGGGAAGGGGCTGTTGCTCGCGCTATGCCTCACGTTCGCGCCGGTCGTGCGCGCGTCCGTGGACGCGGCGCTGGTCACGGCGATGCTTATGGCCGTAATCGTCTCCGGCCTGTCCGAATGGTTGTCCGGAAGACGCAGGGCATTCCTGCCGGCGATGATGTTCTGCCTGATCGCCGTGGTCGTCTCGGATTGTCGTTTGTTCCTGCCGCTCGTCGCCTTCGACATGGCGCGGCTTCCGATGGTCCCGAATCATACGGTCACGAATCATACGAACCATCCGAATCGTCTCGTCACGCTGATGCCGGCCATCGTGCGTTGGCTGTGGGTGGTTCCGCTGGTTCCGGCGGCGGCCGAAGCACGTTTCGGCGGCGGCATCGCCCCGGCGGCGGCGCTGGTCACGGCGACGTGCGTGGGTTTCCTGATGGGCGCGGATTCGCGCGACGTCCCGGTGCTGCGCAAGGCGTTGCGCCGCACCGAGGACCGATTGCGGGAATCGTCGCGTTCGTCCCGGCTCAGAATCGCCGATCTGGACGAGGAACGCGCGCAGTCGGTGCGCATGGCGACGCTCGGCGAGCGCACGCGCATCGCCCGCGACATCCACGACAACGTCGGTCATCTGCTGACGCGCGCGATTATGCAGGCGCAGGCGGGGCGCGCGGTGGCCGACGCCACCGGCGACGCCGTCGCCGCGCGGGGGTTCGGCGCGTTGGGCACGACGTTGGACGATGCGATGACGATGGTGCGCCGATCCGTGCACGATCTGGAGGACGACGGTACCGATGTCGCCGCGCAGATCGAGGATGCGGCCCGGTCGTTCGCCGCATCCGCCGGCACGGGAGCGGGTACCGGCGCGGGAGTCTCCACCAGCACGGGACGGGGTCTGGAAGTGCGTCTAGAGAACGACGTCGATGCGGCTCCCGCGCCGGTCTCGCGGTGTCTTGCGACGGTGATCCGCGAATCGTTGGCGAACGTGGCGCATCACAGCATGGCACGCGAGGCGCGGGTGACGCTGCGCGATTTCCCCGCGTTCTGGCAGCTGGTCGTGTCCGACCCCGGTCCAGCGGTCCCGTCGGGCGACGACGTGGATCCCGTCGGCGCTCCCCCGCACGGCATGGGAATCGCCGACATCGAATCGCGGGTGCGCGCGTTGGGCGGCACCGCGTACTGCGGCCCCTACGATGGGGGTTGGCGCGTGTTCGTCTCGATTCCGAAGGCCCGTTGGGTTCCGGACGGCGATGCGCGGAAAGCCACTGAGACGGGGACACATGGGACTCTCATGACTCATGGGAGCCCCGGAAAGGCGGGTGCATGATGCGTATCGCGATCGTGGATGACGATCCGATCGTCTGCCAGTCGTTGGAGACGATTCTGACCGCCACGGGAGCGGCCGACGTGCTGTGGACGGCGAACGACGGCGACGACGCGGTCGGACGGTATTTCGCCACACCAGACATGCGGCCGGACATCCTGCTCATCGACATCCAGATGCCGGGGCGCGACGGACTCGACGCGGCGCGGGAGATATTGAAGCGCGACCCGGCGGCGCGCATCCTGTTCCTGACCACGTTCGCGGACCGCGCATACATCACGCAGGCGATGGCGTTGGGCGCAAAGGGCTATCTCATCAAACAGGACGTCACGGCCGTGGGTCCGGCGCTTCAGGCGGTGATGGCCGGCCAGGTGGTGCTGGGTTCCGACGTGCTCGGCAAGCTCACCGGCGCGAACACCCCATCCTCCGACGCGGCCGCGCTGGAGTCGATGCTCAACGAGCGTGAGCGCGAGGTGGCGGCGCTCGTGGCCGAGGGATTCGATAACCGCGACATCGCGAAGAGGCTGTGCCTGAGCGAAGGCACGGTGCGCAACCGGGTGAGCGGCGCGCTCGACAAGCTGGGACTGACCAACCGCACCCAGCTTGCCATCCTGTGGATCAACGCCCACCGCTGACACGAATCGAGACCAAAAAGGGACCGGCAGGAACCGGTCCCTTCAAGGAAATCAGACGCAGGTATCCCTCAGGCGGCCCGCGTCAGGCCATCCGTCTTACTCGACGGTGTTGTTCGGCACTTCGATGCCGTTGCCGAACTTGACGTCGCGGGCGGCGGCGACACGGCTCGGCAGGCCGTAGATGTCGATGAAGCCGTTGGAGGACTTCGAGTCGAAGCTGTCGCCGGAATCGTAGGTGGCGAGGTTGTAGTCGTACAGCGAGGTGTCGGAGCGACGGCCGGTGACGACGGCGCGACCGCCGTGCAGCACCATGCGAATCTCGCCGGACACGTACTTCTGGGTGTCCTCGATGAACGCGTTCAGGGACTGGGTGGCCGGGCTGAACCACTGCGCATCGTAGACCAGCTCGCCCCAGCGCTTGTCGATGTCGCGCTTGATGCGGTGCTGCTCGCGCTCGAGGCAGCAGTTCTCGAGCTCCTGATGCGCGGTGATGAGCGCCACGGCGCCCGGGGCCTCGTACAGCTCGCGGGACTTGATGCCGACGAGACGATCCTCGATGAGATCGATGCGGCCGATGCCCTGGGCGCCGGCGCGGCGGTTCATCTCCTCGATGGCCTGCAGCGGGGTGACGTCGCGACCGTCGATCTTGACCGGCACGCCCTGCTTGAACTCGATGACGACCTCGTCCTCGACCGGCGGGAACGCCGGATCGTCGGTGTAGGAGTAGCAGTCCTTGGTCGGACCGTTCCACGGATCCTCGAGGAAGCCGGTCTCGATGGCGCGGCCCCACACGTTCTGGTCGATGGAGTACGGGCTCTTCTCGGTCTGGGTGATCGGCAGCTTGTGCTCCTTGGCGAACGCGATCTCCACGTCGCGGGTGAGCGCGAGGTCACGGATCGGGCTGATGGCCTTCAACGTCGGGTCGATGGAGGCGATGGACACCTCGAAGCGGACCTGATCGTTGCCCTTGCCGGTGCAGCCGTGGGAGATGGTGTCGGCGCCGAACTGGTGGGCGGCGCGCACGAGGTGCTTGGAGATGAGCGGGCGGGAGATGGCGGAGACCAGCGGGTACACGCCCTCGTACATGGCGTTGGCCTTGAGGGCCTTCATGCAGTATTCGTTGGCGAACTCGTCGCGGGCGTCGACCACGTAGGCCTCGACGGCGCCGCAGGCAAGGGCGCGCTGCTTGATGGTCTCGAGGCTCTCGCCGCCCTGACCGACATCGAGGGACACGGCGACGACGTCCTTGCCGGTGCGCTCCTTGAGGTAGGAGATGGCGACGGAGGTGTCGAGGCCGCCGGAGTAGGCGAGCACGAGTCGATTGTTATCTGCCATGGGATGCCTTTCTTCAAAACAAACTGATGCAAGTATATACAGAAGTCTGTATATTTATGCACGGCGTGTCCAGCATGCGTACGCGGGGGTTGTGGGTGGGCCACCGAAGACCACCCTCCGTCGCTGCGCGACACCTCCCGCCAGCGGGAGGACTCTCCGACTCCGTCCAAGGCCGCGCCACCACTGATCCGACACCTCCCGCCAGCGGGAGGACCAGTAGGTCACTTGGAGGCGAGGGCGAGGAGCCAGTCGGCGCGGGCGACGGCGGTGTCGTCGTCCTTGCAGATCGCCATCACCGTGTCGTCGCCGGCGATCGTGCCGAGCAGGCCGTCGATCGGCTGCTTGTCGATCACCGACGCGACGTACTGGGCGGCGCCGGACGGCGTGTGGATGACGATGAGATTGCGGGCCGCCGCGACCGAGGTCACCAGACCGGACAGCACGCGCGACATCTGCGCCTCCGCCTTCGCGGAGTCCTGCTGTTCGTCGCCCGACGCGTCATGGCCGACCGCGTAGGCCATCGTGCCGTCCGGAAGCCGCTTCTTGAACGCGTTCATCTCGTCGAGGTCGCGGCTCAGCGTCGCCTGCGTCACCGCGATGCCCTCGTCGGCGAGAATCGACGACAGCTGGGACTGCGAGGTGATGATGTGCGTGAGCAGCACCTCTTCGATGGCGCTCAGACGCGCGGCGCGCGTGGCCGGACGGTGGAGGGACGGACGCGTTTGGCTCATGCGAGCAGGCTTTCGTCGCCGCGCTGCTTGCCGACCAGCCAGGTGAGCAGCGCCTTCTGCGCGTGCAGACGGTTCTCGGCCTCGTCCCACACGACGGACTGCGGGCCGTCGATCACCGAAGCGGTGACCTCCTTGCCGCGGTAGGCGGGCAGGCAGTGCTGGAACAGCGCGTCGGGCTTGGCGAGCGCCATAAGCTCGTCGTTCACCTGGTAGTTCCAGAACGGCTTGGAGCGGATCGCGTATTCGGCCTCCTCGCCCATCGAGACCCACGTGTCGGTGAACACGCAGTCGGCGTCCTTGACGGCCTCCTTCGCGTCGGTGGTCACGAGGATGGAGCCGCCGTTCTCGGCCGCGATGCGTTCGGCGTCGGCGACGATGTCCGGGCGGGGCAGATAGCCCTGCGGGCCGGCGACGCGCACGTGCATGCCGGCGACGGCACCGCCGAGCAGGTACGAGTTGGACATGTTGTTGGCCGCGTCGCCCACGTAGGCGATGGTCTTGCCCTTGAGCGCGTCCACGCCGCCGCGGAACTGCGCGATGGTGAGGAAGTCGGCGAGGATCTGGCAGGGGTGGAAGTCGTCGGTCAGCGCGTTGACGACCGGGCAGGTGGCGTGCGCGGCCATCTCCTCGACGCGGTCCTGGCCGAACGTGCGCCACACGAGGCCGTAGGCCATGCGGGTGAGCACCTCGGTGGTGTCGCCGACCGGCTCGCCGCGGCCCAGCTGGGAGCCGGACTTGTCGATGACGAGCGGGTAGCCGCCGAGTTCGGCCACGCCGATGGAGAAGCTGGAGCGGGTGCGGGTGGAGGGCTTGTCGAACAGCACGGCGACGGCCTGCGGGCCGGCGAACGGCTGGCGGTAGAAGCGGTTCTCGCGGAACTTCATGCCGAGTTCGAGGACCTGCTTCTGCTCCTCGTGGTTGAGGTCGTCGTCGCGCAGCATGTGGCGCAGTTCGGGGGTCATGGTGGTTGTCCTTTCGGGTGTGCGGGTGGCGGGCGGTTGCGGTCAGTCGTCGGGAAGGTCGCCGGGAACGGCCTTGAGGATGGCGAGCGCCTCGTCGATGTCCTTCTCGGAGACGATGAGCGGCGGGGCGAAACGCAGGGCGTCGGCGCGCACCGCGTTGACGATGAGGCCGCGTTCGAGGCACCAGTTCATCACGGCGTGGGCGCACGGGTGGGCGAGTTCGACGGCGTCGAGCAGGCCGCGGCCGCGCGTGGAGACGTACAGCGGGTTGCCGCCGGCCATGATGCCGTCGCGCAGCTGCCTGCCGCGCGCTTCGGCGTTGGCGACGAGGCCGTCCTCCTCGATCACGTCGAGCGTGGCGAGCGCCGCGGCAGCGCCGAGCGGGTTGCCGGCGAAGGTGGAGCCGTGGGAGCCAGGCGTGAACAGGGCGGAGAGCTTCTCGCCGAAGGCGATCATGCCGCCCATCGGGAAGCCTCCGGCCACGCCCTTGGCGAACGTGACCATGTCGGGCGTGATGCCGCCGGACAGGTCCTCGCGCTGGAACGCGAACCATGCGCCGGTGCGGCCGATGCCGGTCTGTACCTCGTCGATGATGAGCAGCGCGTGGTTGATGTCGCACATCTCGCGCACCTTCTTGACGTAGTCGGCGCCAAGAGGTTTGACGCCGGCTTCGCCCTGGATGAGCTCCATGATGACGGCGGCGACCGGGCCCTTGCCGTAGTGGCCGACGCCGGTCTCGCTGAACGCCTCGTAGAGGGAGAGCGGGTCGCCGGCGCGCACGAATTCGATGTTGGGCACGAGCGGGCCGAACGGCTTGCGGATGGCGGGCTTCCATGTGGCGGACAGCGCGCCGAGCGTGCGGCCGTGGAAGCCGTTGGTCAGGGCGATGATGCGCGCCGGCTTGCCGCCCATCGCGGGCGCGGCACCAGGCAGCGTGCGGCCGTACAGTTTGGCGAGCTTCAGTGCAGCCTCGTTGCCTTCCGCGCCGGAGTTGCCGAAGTACACGTGGGAGCCTTCGGGCGCGCCGGCCAGTTTGACGAGGCGCGCGGCGAGTTCGATCTGCGGCTCGGTGGCGAAGTAGTTGCTCACGTGCGCGACCTTCGCGGCCTGTTCGGCGACGGCCTTCACCCACTTGGGGTGCGCGTAGCCGATCGAGTTGACGGCGATGCCGCCGAGGAAGTCGAGGTATTCGTTGCCGTCGACGTCCCACACGCGGGCGCCCTGACCGTGGTCCATGACGCGCAGCGGCGTACCGAACACGTTCATGTGGACCTGGGAGTACTCCCCCAGCCACTGGGAATCCTTGGGGCCGAGCGGTTCCGGGACCGCGGCGGAAGTGGTGTTGTTCACGTCAGAAGACATAGGAGCTCCTCATTTCGATGCCGTCCTCGGGCACGACCATGGTGCCGATGCCGGCGGAGGTGAAAATCTCGTTCAGGATGGAGTGCGGCTTGCGGCCGTCGATGATGTGCGCCTGGGGCACGCCGCCGTCGATGGCGCGCACGCACGCCTCCATCTTCGGGCGCATGCCGGATTCGAGATCGGGCAGCATGTCACGCAGGTTCTCCACGCCGATGCGGCCGATCAGCGAGTTGCGGTCCGGCCAGTCGGCGTACAGGCCGTCCACGTCGGTGAGGATGACGAGCTTGTGCGCGCCGACGGCGGAGGCGAGCGCGGCGGCCGCGGAGTCGGCGTTCACGTTGAGCACTTCGGTGGCGTCGTCCTCGTTCGGCGCGACCGAGGAGACGACGGGGATGCGGCCCGCGTTGACGAGGTCCTCGACGGCGGAGGCGTCGACGGAGACGACGTCGCCGACGAGGCCGATGTCGGTGGGTTTGCCGTCGATGACGGGCCGGCGCTGCATGGCGGAGAACAGGCCACCGTCCTCACCGGAAAGCCCGACGGCGAGCGGGCCGTGCGCGTTGATGAGGCCGACGAGCTCACGCGACACCTTGCCGGTGAGCACCATGCGCACCACGTCCATCGCCTCGGGCGTGGTGACCCTCAGACCGCCCTTGAACTCGGACTTGATGCCGAGCGCCTTGAGCATCTGGGAAATCTGCGGCCCGCCGCCGTGCACGACGATCGGGTGCAGGCCCACCTGGCGCAGGAACACCATGTCCTCGGCGAAGCACTGCTTCAGGTGTTCGTCGATCATCGCGTTGCCGCCGTACTTGACGACGATGCGCTGGCCGGCGAACTCCTCGAGCCACGGCAGCGCCTCGATGAGCACTTCGGCCTTCTGGTCGGCGCGCAGGTCGGTGTGCACGTCGAAATGGAATCCGGGTCCCTTCAGTTCAGTAGACATGTTCTTCTTTCGTTTATCGCCGCCTCTTCAACGGAAAACGAGGGGCGGCTGCCGATATTCGTCGTCAGACCGTAAAGACTTGGCCTGAGCGGCCCGGAGCGTGTCGGATGATGAATATCGGCAGCCGCCCCGGGCACCGCCGGAACTAGCTTTCGTAGTCCGCGTTGATGTGGACGTATTCGTGGGTGAGGTCGTCGGTCCAGACGGTCGCCTCGGCGTCCCCGGCGTTCAGGTCGATGTCGATGTGGACCTCGCGCGGGGTCATGTCGACTTCGGAGCGGTCGCGTCCGGCGCCGCCGTTCTCGCAGATGCGCACGCCGTTGACGTCGACGGTCACCTTGTCGGACTCGTAGGGCGCGACTTCCGGCGGCACGGTGCCGAGCGAGGAGACGATGCGCCCCCAGTTCGGGTCGTTGCCGCTGATCGCGCACTTGAGCAGGTTGGAGGCGGCGACGGCGCGGCCGCAGGCGAGCGCCGCGTCCTCGGTGGTGGCGCCGGTGACGGTGATGCGGATGTCGTGGCTGGCGCCTTCGCCGTCGCCGATGATCTGGCGGGCGAGGGAGGCGCAGGCGTCTTTGACGAGCTTGTTGAACTCGTCCTTGTCGGGTTCGACGCCCGAGGCGCCGGAGGCGAGCAGGAGCACCGTGTCGTTGGTGGACATGCAGCCGTCCACGTCGATGCGGTTGAACGAGTGTTCGGTGGCGACGGCGAGCGCGGCCTGGAGCTGCCCGGCGGAGACGACGGCGTCGGTGGTGATGACGCACAGCATGGTGGCCAGCTGCGGGGCGATCATGCCGGAGCCCTTGACCATGCCGCCGATCCTCCAGCCATTGGAACCTTCGAGTTCGACGGTCTTGGGCTTGGTGTCGGTGGTCATGATGGCGTGGGAGGCGTCCGCGCCGGCTTCCGGCGTGGCGGCGAGCGCCGCGTGGGCGGCCTTCGCGCCGTCGAGCACGTGGTCGAGCGGCAGCAGTTCGCCGATGAGGCCGGTGGAGCACACGGCCACGTCGTCCGGTTCCGTGCCGACGAGCGCGGCGACGGTCTCGGCGGTGGCCTTGGACTGCGCGTAGCCTTCCGCTCCGGTGCACGCGTTGGCGCCGCCGGAGTTGAGGATCACGGCCTTGACGTGGCCGTCGGCGACGACCTTGCGCGACCACTGGACGGGCGCGGCGCAGAAACGGTTGGAGGTGAACACGCCGGCGGCCGCGTCGAGCGGGCCGTTGTTGACGACGAGTGCGAGATCCTTCTTGCCGGCGACGGCGGAGATGCCCGCCTCGACGCCGGATGCGGCGAATCCTTGTGCGAATGTGACGCTCACGGGGCGACTCCGATCTTGGTCAGGCCCTGGTCTTCGGGAAGGCCGAGGGCGATGTTCAGGGACTGCACCGCCTGGCCGGCGGTGCCGCGGTTGAGGTTGTCGATGGCGGCGAAGGCGATGATGCGGCCGGCCTTGCGGTCGGTGACGACCTGGATGTGGGCGGCGTTCGAGCCGATGATGTTCGCCGTGGCGGGCAGGGTGCCTTCCGGCAGCAGCACCATGAAGTCCTGGTCTTCGTAGGCGTGGGCCCACACGTCGCGGATCGCCGCGTCGCTCAGGTGCTTCGCCTTGTCGGTCATCTTCGCGCTCACGCAGGCGAGGATGCCGCGCGACATGGGCGCGAGCACCGGCGTGAAGCCGAGCGTGAACCCGCTGGCGGCAGCGGCGTCGAGGCCGGCGGCGTGCGCGAGGTTCTGCAGGATCTCGGGGATGTGGCGGTGCGTGCCGCCCACGCCGTACGGCAGGGCGGAGCCGAACGCCTCGGCGGCGAGCAAGTTGGTGCGCTTGAGGTTCTTGCCGGCGCCGGAGTAGCCGACGACGAGATCGGCGACGATGTCCGTGTGCTCGACGAGGCCTTCGGCGACGCCGGGCTGCAGGGCCAGCGTGGTGGCGGTCACGTTGCAGCCGGGGCCGGCGATGCGCTTGGTTCCAGGCAATGCGGCGCGCTGGCGCGTGTACGAGCCGTCGGCGGCCTTGCCGGTGATGAGCTCGGGCATGCCGTAGGTCCAATGCTCGTAGAAGTCGCCGCCGTAGAACTCGTCCCACGCGCTTTGCTCTTCGAGACGGTGGTCGGCGCCGAGGTCGACGACGACCGCGTCCGGGTCGAGCTGGGACGCCAGCTTGCCGGAGGCTCCGTGCGGCAGCGCGAGGATGATCACGTCATGGCCGTTCAGGACTTCGGGGGTGGTGTCTTCGACGGTCAGATCCGCCAGCTGCGGGATGTGCGGCATGTGCTTGCCGAGCTTGTCCCCCACCGAGGAGTGGCCCGCCACGCAGGTCACCTCGAACGCGGGATGGGCGGCCAGAATGCGCAGCGCCTCGCCTCCCGCATAACCCGTGGCACCCGCCACGGCCACCGTGTATTTCGCCATATCACGTCCTTCACTTCATGGGCAATACCCACGAGCATACATACCTATGCAGACTATTGCATAATTATGTAATCACGTGTCGAGACGGCACATGGACGGCGAGGCGCACCTCACCGTCATCGTTCACGCGATTGGCGTGGTCACGTGGTCATCGTGTCGCCGGAACCGGAACCTCCGCCGACCATATTGAGCATCTGGTTGGTGAGGTCGGTCACGTCGACGCCGTTGACCCACATCCAGATCTGCACCGCGGTGGTGATGAGGTTGATGACGATCGCGGCGATGGCGAGCCCGCGGCCCTTCATATGGAAGGTGCCGGTGCGCCACACGGAGATGACGCCCATGATGGTCGGCAGCAGGGGCACGCTGAAGACGAGCGCGAACACGAAGGCGATGATCGCGTAGGAGTCCCAGCGCCCGTACAGCGGGTTCTGATTGGGGTCGTTCACGTCGATGCCGTAGAAGTAGCGCGGCGTATGACCGTCGTTCGCACCGTTGCCCGGGGCCGTTGGATTCCCGTTCGACGCGTACGGACCGTTCGACGCGTAGGGGCCGTTCTGCGGATACGGGCCGTTCGGCCCCTGCTGTCCGTACGGTCCTTGCTGTCCGTACTGTCCCTGCGGCCCGCCGTACGGGCCGTTCTGCCCGTATCCGCCGGGATACGCCGCGCCCGGCGTACGCTGGGGCATCCGCTGTTGCGACGTCTGCGCGGACTCCCCCGCATCGTCCTTCTGCGGCTCGGGGTCGGGCGCACCATAGAGATACGGATTGTAGTTCGGACCGAACTGGCTCAGCATCGCGCCGTAGTCGGGCTGCGCGTATTGGCCGTACTGCGGCTGGGACTGGGGGCGCGGGGATTGCCCCGGCGCCGTCTGAACCCCCGATGGCGGCTGCGACGGTGTCTCCCCGGATACGACGGGACCCGGTGAGCCCGCGCCCGGTGCGACGCCGTTCCCTCCCGTCTGCTGTGCGGGATCGTTCGGCTGCTGTCCGGGTGCGCTCATCGGGTCCTCCTCGTGTTGCACCTTATGTTAACTTATGTCGTTTCGCTTTCGGCCCAGCGGTTCAGGCGCGCAGCTGCGCGCCGAGCTCCGCGGCCTTGTCGACGATGGCCTTGCGGATCGCCTCGCTGTCTTCGGCGGACAGGGTCTTGTCGGGCGAACGGAACACCACCGCGAAGGCGAGGGACTTCTTGCCCTCACCGACCTGCTCGCCGGTGAACACGTCGAACAGTTCGATGGATTCGAGGTTCGCGCCGGCGGCCTCACGCACCACGTCTTCGAGCTGGGCGGCGGTCACCGTGTCGTCCACGGTGAAGGCGAGATCCTGCTTGACGGGTGGGAACGTGGAGATCGGCTTGGCCTGCACCGGCTTGCCGTCGAGCGTGGCGAACAGCGCGGTGAGGTTCAGCTCGAACGCGGCGGAGTGCTCGGGGAAGCCGAGCGCCTCGTTGACGTGCGGGTGAAGCTCGCCGACGAAGCCGACGAACGTGCCGGCGGCGTTCACGCGGGCGAAGCGGCCCGGATGCCACTGGGCGGGCACGTCGGCGGCGGCCGGCTGCTCCAGCTCGATGGCGGCGCCGAGACGGTCGGCGATGCGATGCACGGCCTCGACCGCGTCGGACCAGTCGACCGGGCGCTTGCCGCCCAGCCAGCCGGTGTTCTCGGCGAGACCGGTCAGGATGCCGGCCACATGGTCGGGCTGGTCGGGCAGGCCGGCGTCGAGCGCGGCGAGCTGCTCCGGCGTGGGCTTCACGCCGCCGGGCAGGGCCGGGATGGCGGGCGCGTCCGGGTTCCACAGGTACACGTGGCCGAGCTCGTAGAGCGACACGTTCTCGATGCCGCGGCGGATGTTGCGCTGCACGGTCGCGGCGAGCGTGGGCAGGATGTGGCGACGCAGGTACGGGCGGTCGCCGTACAGCGGGTTCGCGATCTCGACGCTGACCTTCTTGGTGGCCTCAGCGTCGTAGCCGAACGCCTTGTAGTCGTTGTCGCCCACGAACGGGTAGCTCAGGGCCTCCACCATGCCGTATTCGGCGAGCTCGTCGGCGACGCGGCGACGGCGCAGCTGGTCGGCGGTCAGGCCGACCTCGCCCTTGACCGGCGCCGGCGGCACGGTAACGGGAATCTCGTCGTAGCCGACGAGGCGCGCGACCTCCTCGACCAGATCGCACGGCTCGTTCAGATCCGGACGCCAGGTGGGCGGGGTGACGGAGAACTCGCCGTTGCCGCCGCCGGCCACAGTGCAGCCGATGTCAGTGAGGATGTCGGAAATGGCGTTCACGCCGGTGTCGAGACCGGCGACGCGCTTGACCTCCGTGGCCTTGAAGTGGATGGCCTTGCGGCGGTGCGTGTTGTTCACGTCGGTCGGCTTCTCGCTGGCCTCGCCGTCGCCGTACTTGATGAGCAGGTCGGCGGCCATCTGCGCGGCGGCCGGCTGCAGCTGGTAGTCGACGCCGCGTTCGAAGCGGCGAGACGCCTCGGACGGGATCTTGTGGCGGCGGGCGGAACGCGCGATGGACACCTGATCGAAGTGCGCGGCTTCGAGCAGGATGTTCTTCGTCTCCGCGGTCACCTCGCCGTACAGGCCGCCCATCACGCCGGCGAGACCGATGATGCGCGAGGCTCGCTGGCCGTTCGGCGAATCGGTGATGAGCAGGTCCTCGGGGCTGAGCTCATGCTCCTTGCCGTCGAGGGTGACGAGCTTCTCGCCCTCGTTCGCGCGGCGCACGACGATCGGGCCTTCGAGCTTGTCCAGATCGTAGGCGTGCATCGGCTGGCCGAGGTCGAGCATCACGTAGTTGGTGACGTCCACGGCGAGCGAGATGGAGCGCACGCCGGCGCGGATGAGACGACGACGCATCCAGTTCGGCGTGCGCGCGGACGGGTCGAAGCCGCGGATGGCGCGCGCATAGTAGCGGTCGCAGCCGGGCACGCCGTGGATCGGGTTGTCGTCCTCGATCTCGACCTGCACGTCCGGCACGGTGCCGGAGGCCTCGCCGGCGGCGACAGGCACCTTCGCGTTGAGCTCCTTGACCGGGTCCGTGTACGCGGCGCCGGTGGAGTGGTGGTATTCGCGGGCCACGCCGCGGTAGGACAGCGTGTAGCCGCGGTCCGGGGTGATGTTGATCTCCAGCAGCGGCTGGTCGAGGTGCAGCAGGTGCATCGCGTCGTCGCCGGGCTTGAGGGCCTCGTACTCCTCCTCGGTGAACCCGTAGTGGCGCAGCAGGATGATGCCGTTGTGGTCGTCGCCGAGGCCGAGCTCGCGCTCGGAGGCGCACATGCCGTTGGAGATGTGGCCATACGTCTTGCGCGGCTCGATGCGGAAGTCACCGGGCAGCACGGCGCCCGGAAGCGTGACGACGACCTTCTCGCCGGCGGCCATGTTCGGCGCGCCGCAGATGATGCCGCGCGGCACCTTGTTGCCGTTCTCGTCGGTCTCGTTGTATTCGTCGCCGACGTCGACATGGCACCAGTTGATGATCTTGCCGTTCTTCTGCGGTTCCGGCGTCGCGTCGACCACGTAGCCGACGACGATCGGACCGGTCACCTGGGAGGCGTGGATCTCCTCCTCCTCGAGACCGACCTTGACCAGGTCCTTGGCCAGCTGCTCGTAGGTGAGGTCGGACGGAACCTCGACGTGCTCCTTGAGCCAATCGATATCAACCATAGGCATGGGTAATCACTCCCCCATCACAAACTGTTCGGCGAAACGCACGTCGCCCTCGACGAGGTCGTGCATGTCGTTGATGTCGCTGCGCAGCAGCAGCGTGCGCTCCATGCCCACGCCGAATGCGAAGCCGGTGTACTCGTTCGGATCGATGCCCGCGGACTTGAGCACGTTCGGGTTGACCATGCCGCAGCCACCCCATTCGAGCCAGCCCGGGCCGCCCTTCTTGTCAGGGAACCACAGGTCAAGCTCGGCGCTCGGCTCGGTGAACGGGAAGTAGCTCGGACGCAGGCGCGTCTTGGCCTCCGGACCGAACATGGCGACGGCGAGCTTGTCGAGCACGCCCTTCAAGTCGGCCATGGTCAGGTGCTTGTCGACGGCGAGCGCCTCGCACTGGTGGAACACCGGGGTGTGGGTGGCGTCGAGCTCGTCGGTGCGGAACACGCGGCCCGGGGAGGCGATGTACAGCGGCACGCCGCGCGACAGCAGGGCGCGCACCTGGTCGGACGAGGTCTGCGTGCGCACGACCATGTTGGAGCCGACGAAGCCGGCGGCGTCCTTCGCCTGGTTGCCTTTCACGTAGAAGGTGTCCTGCATCTGGCGGGCCGGATGGTCCGGGCCGAAGTTGAGGGCGTCGAAGTTGTACCATTCGGCCTCCACTTCGGGGCCGGCGGAGATCTGCCATCCCATGGAGATGAAGAAGTCCTCGACGTCCTCCATGAGCTTGGCGAGCGGGTGGCGCGCGCCGAGCGGCTTGCGCGCGACCGGCAGCGTCATGTCGACGGTCTCGGCGGCGAGCGCGGCGGCCTCGGCGGCCTCCTTGAGCTCCTTCTCCTTGGGGCCGTAGGCGCGGCCGAAGTCGGCGCGCAGCTTGCCCATGAGCTTGCCGGCGTCCTTCTTCTGGTCCTTGGGCAGTGCCCCGATGGCCTTGCTGGCCTGTGTCATCGCCGAGTCGGCTCCGGCGTATTCGCTCTTGATGGCCTTCAATTCCTCCAGCGTGGAGGCGTTCTGGATTTTCGCGATGCCTTCGGCGACCGCATCGGTCACCGTTTGCGCATCGAATAGCGCTTCTGCCACGAGCACCCTTTCCTTTATATCTGCTTCACTGACGTGCATTGCACGTGGGGAAACACGCGAAAACGCACGTTTCCCAAGCGTTGTCCAACATCACATTGTCACGGTATGACTCGACATGGCCGCCCGGTTCCATCACGTGGTCGCGGAACCGCCGGCACGCGGCCGGCGTATGGCCGGCATGCGACCGGCAGGCGGCTGTGCGGCTCAGCGCCCGCTCATGGCGAGGCTCATGAGCATGACCGCGGCGGACGTGCCGAGGTTCAGCGATTCGGCCTTGCCGTACAGCGGAATCGACACGATGCGGTCCATGCGTTCGAGGATGGCGGAGGGCAGTCCCCTCGCCTCGTTGCCGAACAGCACGGCGTCGCCGCGCGCGCCGTTCGCGCCACGCGTCTCGCGCGTCCTGGCCGCGTCCGACGCGCGTTCGGCGAGCATGTCGGGCAACGGTTCGGGCTTGCGTTCCGACGTGCCGTACACGTCGGCGGCGACGGTGGCGAGATCGTCGCGTTCCATCCACTTGAGGAACGTGCCGGTGTCCATGCGCAGCACGGGGATGTGGAACAGGGAGCCGGCGGTCGAACGGATGACCTTCGGGTTCAGCGGGTCCACGCACTCGTCGACGAACACGACCGCGTCGCATCCGGCGGCGTCGGCGGCGCGGATCACGGTGCCCGCGTTGCCCGGGTCGCGCACCTGCCAGAACGCGGCGATGAGCGGGCGTTCGGAGAGGCGGACGGCGGAGATCTCCGTGTGGAGCGTCTCGATGTCTCCCACGGCGACGATGCCCTGCGCGTCCTTGCTGATCTTGGCCATCACCTCGCGCGTGACGTGATGCACGTAGATCGGCGTCTTTCGGGATTCCTGCGACTTGTCGACGATCGCGGCGAGCGTGTCGGACAGATACGGTTCGCCGTCGGGATCGACGTCGATCGCGACGTACAGGTCGCTCACCACGTCGGGACGCCATGTGACGGCCTCGCGCACGGACTGCGGGCCTTCGATGAGGAAGCGGCCGGAGCGTTCGCGGCCGGCCGGGCGCGCGAGTCCGGCGACGCGCTTGATTCGGTCGGATTTCGGATTGTCGATCACTGCATGGTTGATGGGCATGCCCTCCACCCTACCGTCACGCCTACCGCGCCACGGCACACGCGCATACACGCGTCTCGACTGCAGTGGACGTCACGCGCCTTGGAAGGAGAAGTGCCAGTTGCCGGTGGCGACGGCGACGCCGAGCGCGATGAACGGGATCACGAAGCAGATCGCGCAGAACACCGCGTCGATCGGATGCAGGCGCGAGACGCGCGCCGCCGAGCGCGGCCCTTCGCCGCCGAAACCGCGCGCCTCCATCGCGGTGGCGAGTTTCGTGGCGCGACGGATCGACAGGACCAGCAGACCGAACGCCTGCGAGAACGCACGCTGGATCGCGTTGCCGTCGCCGAGACCGCGCGAACGGCGCGACAATCCCAACGCACGCCAATCATCCTGCAGCAGCGTGAACATGCGCATGCCGGCGAGACCGCCGTACACGAACCGGGGCGAGAGGTGCAGGATCTGCACGAGGCCGTCGGCCAGATCGGTCGGGTCAAGGCCGAGCGCGAGCACCACGCCGGGCACGGCGATGGCGAGCACGCGCAGGAACGTGGCGCAGGCGAGATACACGGAGCCTTCGGACACGACGATCCAGCCGGCGGTCCACAGGATCTCGCCGGACGTGCGGCCGTAGAGCAGCACGGAGATGAAGCCGCCGACCGCGGCGATCCATACCGGCCATGTGCTGCGGCAGATGCGGATCGGGTCGACGCCGCCGATCCACAGCAGCGCGACCTCGAGTCCCAACGCCACGGACGCGGAGACCACGTCGAGGCTCACAAACATCGGGATGCACAGCAGCAGCGCGCCGATGATGCGCGTCACCGGGTTCACCTTCGCGATGAACCACGAGGGCGACGCGGGCCGGGCCGGTTCCTTGCGCGCGCCCGGCGGCGAGACGATGACCGAATCGTTCATACCCACTCACTCCCCTGCGAATCCGAACATGATGCGGCGCGCGTCGAGCGCCCTGACGAGCGCCTCGTCGTGCGTGACGACGATGACCGCGGAACCTTGGTCGCGCACTTTGGCGATGAGGTCGACCATCTCGGTCCACGTGGTGAAGTCCTGGCCGAAGGTCGGCTCGTCCATGACGAGGATCTTCGGCGCGCCGGCCAGCATGGAGGCGACGGACAGTCGCCGCTTCTCGCCGCCGGACAGCGTGTACGGGTTGGCTTTGGCGAACCGCGAGAGGTTCATGCGTTCCAGCATTTCGTCGGCGATCGCGTACGCGCGCGCCTCGTCGGCGCCCATCGATTTCGGCCCGATGGCGACCTCGTCGCGTACGAGCGCCGCAGCGAACTGGTGTTCCGGCTCCTGGAAGACCATGCCGATGCGGCCGAGCAGTTCGCGGCTCCTCCACTTGTCCGGCTCGTCGCCGCGCGCGCCTTCGGCGATGTCGGCGCGCACGCGCACATGCCCGGCGAGCGGCTTCAGGAGTCCGGCGAGCGTCAGCGCGAGCGTGGATTTTCCGGCGCCGTTCGGCCCCATCAGGGCCGTCACCTCGCCGGCGAAGAATTCGAGATCGATATGCTCGCCGAGCGGGAATCCGCGGCCGAAGCTCAGGTCCTCGGCGACGAGCGCGGGTTCGCGGACGTCCGCGCGTGCGCGCGTCGGCGCACGGTCCGGAATCGCGCGTCCCGGCACCCATGCGCCGCCCTGCGCGAGCAGGTCGCCGAATCGTCCGAACACCTCGTCCGGTCTTCCGTCGGCGATGACGCCGCCCACGTGCGAATCCGGGTCGGGATGGCCGATGACGATGACGCGGTCGATCAGGTCCATCCACACGTCGATATGATGCTCGACGACGACCATGGTCTGCCCGGTGCGGGCAAGCACGTCGCGCACCGCGTCGTGGACTTCGCGCACGCCTTCCGGGTCGAGGTTGGCGGTCGGCTCGTCGAGCAGCAGGAGTCCCGGCTGCATGGCGAGCACGCCGGCGAGCGCGAGGCGCTGCCGCTGCCCGCCGGACAGGTGGCGCGTGGACCGGTCGAGGTCGATGTCCTTCAATCCGACCAGGTCGAGCGATTCGCGCACGCGCCGCCACGTCTCGTCGCGTGGGACGGCGAGGTTCTCACAGCCGAAGGCCGCGTCGTCGCCCACGCGTTCGAGGATGATCTGCGAATCCGGGTCCTGCAGCACGAGGCCGGCCTTGCCGCGGGCGATGCCGGCTTCGACGCCGTCGATGGTGAGCGAGCCTTCCTGCTCGCCTTCGTCGGATCCGCCGAGCACGCCGGCCAGTCCGGCCATGAGCGTGCTTTTGCCCGCCCCGGAGGCGCCGAGGAGCAGCACGTGCTCCCCGGGGCGGATGTCGAAGTCGAGCCCGCGCAGGGCGAAGTCCTTGCGCGTGGCGTGACGCCATCCCCAATCCTTCGCCTCGACGCGGGCGGGCGTGATGCGCATCAGACGCGCGCCTCGGCGCGGCCGGAGGCGAAGCGGTCGAGCACGCCGGTGGCGGCGATCGCCTTGTGCAGCGCCCACATGAGCGCGCCGGCGATGATGACGCCGGAGATGATGGAGCCGACGAGGTACCAGCTGACGCGCATCGCGTTCCAGCCGGGGTTGGTCATCCAGTAGTAGGCCCAGCAGGCGACGCCGGCGAGAGCGCCGGACAGGATGGTGGTGCCGATGTTCCACTGCTTCCACGCGAAGATCGCGAAGGCGATCTCGGCGGCGAGGCCCTGCATGATGCCGACGATGAGCGAGCCGCCGACGCCCCACTGGTTGCCGAGCGTGAGCTCGAGGAACGCGGCGAGGGTCTCGGCGAAGAGGGCGGCGCCCGGCTTGCGCACGATGATGGCGGCGAGCGGGCCGGCGAACAGCCAGAATCCGTTGAGCAGGCCTTCGAAGCCGGGGGTGACGGCCTCGAACAGGGCGAGCGGGGCGGCGCAGACGACGTCCCAGCCCCAGAAGATGACGCCGGATGCGACGGCGATGATGGCGGCGACGACGATGTCGACGACGCGCCACTTGTAGTTGGTCTTGGCGACGGTTTCGGCCATGGTGATGTGCCTTTCTCTGTGCTTCCTTCTCAAGGCACGGGTGGAGGACAGTTCCGTGGTCGGCATTGCCCGTCCACGTTCCATCGGTCGGGACCCGTTGCGGCCCCCTCTCAGCCGCCTTCAAGCGGCTCCCGTGTCAGCCCATGACTATATGACAAACCGCTGTCGAACGCAATACGAAGATTGTATTGTGCGCGACAGCGGTTTGCAGGCTTACGTTGGTTCTATGCCCGTAGAAATTCTTCAGGAATGATTCAACCATGGCTCCGTCGTCGGAAGAACGGCATGTGCATTATTCATTGCTCTTCCTTTCAACCATGATCTCATGTATGACGACAATGAAACTGGTTTCATCATTAGCGTTAAAAACAACTTCGGTCGCTTTGGGAAATCTCTCGACGGGAACCGAAATCGCAAACACTCCTTCACCGGGGCATTCACCTATATCCGCCACCCAATATGAAGCACCACCACGCCGTAGTCGTATCGAAAATGATGCTGCCGTTTGGGGATTACACATATACGTGATGTCATATCGATGAGTACGATCGGCCACCATATCAATGGGGATGATTCCGGTACCGGAAAATTCTCCGGAACCTAAAGGACGGATATCCTCCAGACCTTGCGATCGAGAAGCAACATAACGCTCTCGCGCATATGTTTCCAAACCTTCTACTGTGAATTCTTTATATGTTTTCTGCTCCTTCGATGAAGACGGAGATCTTATATCGTTACCGGATTGCAAAGAGGCGGATTGATACGACAACCCACAGAGCAGCAGCACTGCTAAAAAAACCAAAAGACAGCTACGAGTTGCTTTTCTCATCCCACACACTCTCTGCAACCAGTCGGATGCTATAACCAAGCGATGAATCTCCAATGATTCATCACCCTAAGAGCCTTTACTCTTATATTTGTTAGGCATAACATATGCTACATATGATACACAAGTCGAGCAATACTTCATTTGTGAATAATTCATTCCAAGCATACTCGATGTGTGTATATATAATTCTTATGGCACACCCAAGTGCAAATAGTGGCACTGCAAGCCCACACACAAGAGATAGAACCTATGACAAGCACAAAGGATTCATGTTTGACATCATCGACTCCCATGACGGAAATAGCCATCGTCGACAACGACGCACGTTCCTTGGATTCCTTATACCGGCTTTTGACCGAACGTCTACCGACAGCCCGTGTCATATGGATGGCCCAGTCAGCCAAGGAAGCGATGCTTCTGACCAAGACACATGTTCCGTCCTTATTGCTGCTGGACATGTCGCTGGAAGGAGTTCAGGGGACCAGTGCGTGCAGGCGCATACGGAAACGGTCCCTTGACTTCCCTATTCTCGCGATGACGAGTTTCTCGCTGAACCTGTATGAGGTGAAAGCGAAGGCCGCCGGTGCACAGGGACTGGTCAGCAAGAATACCGAAGACGACCTCGTCACCGCCATCGACTCGGTGATCCGCAACGGTTCGATGACGGGCTTCGAATCACGGCAGCTCGCGCACATCCGTCTGATGAATGAGACGGATCACGATCAACGGCTCACGTTGCGGGAGGAGGAGATCATCAACCTGTGTGCGGATGAGGGACTGCTCGATACCGAAATCGCCGGCAGACTCGGCATTTCGGAGGCGACCGTGCGCAAACATATGCAGCACATCATGCAGAAACTCGGAGCGCGGACGGCGCGTCAGGCGGTGGCGATATGGCTTTCACCACGTGGCTGAACCTCGGGAAGGCGCCAACGCCTTTGATTCCCCCGCTAAAGGCACGTGTCGCCCTCTCATCGGCCTTCTCGTCGTTGCTTATCATCCAATGGGCGTACAATCCCCCGTCCGGCGGAATCGCATTGGCTCTCTCGCTCATGCAGGAGGCCTTGCTCATCGGCACCAGCATCCTGCCTCTGCCATCCTCCGTAGCACTCATCGTCATCGACGGTCTGACGACGGTCTGTTCCAACGGCACGGGTCCCACGTCCACGTTCAGCGTGCTGTACGCGTTGGGATTGTTGGCGTATATGACCTCCGACCGCATGGCGGCGGCGCTGACCATCGCGATGATCCTGTTGCAGGTGGTCTACACCGGACTCCCGAACGGCTGGAACGTCGACTGGTACGTATTCATATCCCTCATACCGTTCAGCGTCATGGCGTCACTCGTCGGGCGATCGCTGCGTTGGCGAGAGGACGGATTCAGACGACAGGTGAAACTCGCCCAAGCGGAGGACGATCTACGCCAAGTAGCGTTCACCGCGCGTGCCGCCCAGCGTATGCATGACGCCGTCACCGGGGAATTGTCGCTCATCGCACGCATGGCCCAACGTCATATCAGAGCAGGCGGCAACGATATCGACGATTGGCGTCAGATCAATGAGTCGGCGCTCAATGCGCTGGACAATACGCACAAGGTCGTCGATTCCCTCAACGAATGGGACCACGGCATCCATGGCACGACGTCCTCGGAGACGGAAGCGTTTGCCGATCGCCTTCATCGGGTTTTGGACGACAACGACAGACGCATAAACCGTCTCGGTTTCGAAGGCGGGAGCGTCCTCGGCATCGACGACGACCCCGCCCCGATGAGCGAAGAGCGGATGGCCCTCTGCACCGGATTCATCGGCGAACTCTACGCCAATATCATCAGGCATGCGAAACGGGAGTCATATGAGGTTTCCGTCGTATGGAACGGCAACGGCATCGAAGTCACCACCTCCAACGCATTGTCCGACGAGGAGCTGCCACGGCATGGGCAGGGCATGACGTACTACCGACGTGAAATCGAACGCATCGGCGGTGCCTTCGTCACGGGGCGACTGGATGACGGTACATGGTATTCGTTCGCGGCCATTCCCCCACAATCCCATGGTCGGGACCAGCAAAGCTGATCCCGACCGATTCCAAGGAAATGGAGAACATCACCTGCCGAGCTTGTCGAGCAGGAGGGCTTCGGTGATGACGTTGTTCTTCAGGCCGGACAGCGAGATGGATTCGTTGGGGCTGTGCGCGTTGGCCTTCGGATCCTCCGGGCCGGTGACGAGCACCTGCGCCTCGGGGAAGATGCGCTGCAGTTCGGGGATGAACGGGATGGACCCGCCTTCGCCCTTGTTGATCGGGGCGACGCCGAACGCCTCCTCCATCGCCTCGAGCGCGTCCTTGGTGGCGACCGCGTCCGGATCCATGCCCCAGCCCATCCCGTTCTCCAGCTTGGTCACCTCGACCTCGGCGCCGAACGGCGCGTGGGTTTCGAGGTACGCGGCGAGCGCGGCCTGCGCCTCTTCGGGGCGCTGGTTCGGCGCGGTGCGCAGGGAGAGGCGGAAGCGGGTCTCGGGACTGATCACGTTGAACGAGCCGTCGACCGGGTGCGCGTCGAAGCCGATGACGGTCAGGCTCGGCTTGGTCCACAGGCGCGAGGCGAGCGAGCCGGTGCCGGCGAGCGCGTAGGAGTCGACGACGCCGGCATCGGCGCGCACGGATGCCTCGTCGAGGTCGCGCTGGAGGCCGCCGATCGGCTCCTCGGCGGCGACGCCGGGCACGGCGAGGTCGCCGTTCGCGTCGTACAGGGAGGCGATGAGCATCGCGGCGAGCGTGTTCGAGTCGAGAATCGGCCCGCCGTACTGTCCGGAGTGGACCGGGTGCTTCAGTCCGCGCACGGTCACGTCCACGCAGGTGTTGCCGCGAAGCGAGGTGGTCAGGGACGGGATGTCCGCCGACCAGTTGCCGGAGTCGGCGACGATGATGACGTCGGATTCGAACTCGGCCTTGTGCGCCTCGATGAACGGGATGAAGCTCGGGGAGCCCATCTCCTCCTCGCCTTCGATGAACACCTTGACGTTGACCTTGAGGTCCTGGCCAAGCGCCTTCAACGCGCCGGAGTGGATGGCGATGCCGCCGCCGTCGTCGGCGGAGCCGCGGCCGTAGAGGCGGCCGTCGATCTCGGTGCCGACGAACGGGTCGGTGTCCCATGCGGACGCGTCCGGCACGGGCTGCACGTCGTGATGCGCGTAGAGGAGCACGGTGGGCGCGGACTCGTCGACGATGCGCGAGCCGATGACCTCCCACGCGCCAGGCGTGCCGTCCGGGTTCGAGGACTGGACGACCTTCGCGTCGACGCCGACCTCGCGCAGCTGGTCGGCGACGAATTCGGCGGACCGCTTCATATGCTCGCCGGTGATGCCCTCCGCGGACACGGACTTCAAAGCGATCTTGCGGTTGAGGACGTCGACGATGCGCGTCCAGTCGGATTCCACGCGGGCGCGGACCTCGTCGGGGGTGAGCCTGGCCATGTGCCTCTCCTTATATATAGGTGTCGTACAGTCGCGCACGGTCGGCGCATCCGGCCGCGACCGGCCTCCCGGCCTTGTTTTGGTGCCGTTTCGCCGCCCTGCGCGCGTCTAGACGTCACCGTAACCTGCAAGCATGACATGGAACCCGTTGAAGAAGAAGGAATCCGCGCAGGAGCCGGTCGGGGAAGCGACCGAGCAGCCTGCGAAGCCGGTGAAGAAGGACCGTACGAAGAACGCGCCCACCCCGAAGATGAAGCAGGCGCAGGCCGCTGGCGTGCGTCCGCTGGTGCCGACCGACCGCAAGGCGAGCGCGAAGGCCGCGAAGGCGAAGCTGCGCGAGCGTGAGAACGCCGAATACGAGGCGATGCAGAAGGGCGACATCAACCACATGCCGAAGGCGGAGCGTCTGCCGTGGCGCATCTACATCCGCGACTACGTGGATGCCCGCTTCAACATCGGCGAGTTCTTCATCCCGGTGGCATTCGTCATCCTCATCGGTTCGATGATCGTCACCTCCGTCTCCCAGAACCAGACCGCCTCGATGATCATGATGCTGCTCATGTACGTGTACCTGGCGGCCGTGGTGCTCGACGTGTGGCTCATGTGGCGCAAGCTCAAGAAGAAGCTCGTCGCCAAGTATGGCGAGCGCGCGGTGGCGAAGGGCTCGCGTTCCGCGTCCTACGCGTGGAGCCGCGCCATCCAGGTGCGCCGCTGGAGGCTTCCGAAGCCGCGCGAGAAGAAGCGCGGCCACTTCCCGGAGTGATATGCACCCGACGGACTGATGAGGGGTGGATGGGCTGATGCCCGTCCACCCCTCATTGTTGTTGTCTACCCCTCAGTCAGCTTCGCTGACAGCTCCCCTGCAAGGGGAGCCGAAGACGATATCCGTTTGTCAGCTCCTCGGTCGGCTTCGCTGCAAGGGGAGCCGAGGGCCGTGCGTCTATCATGGGCACCATGACTGAACAATTTGACATCGCGATCATCGGCGCGGGACCCGGCGGATACTCGGCGGCGTTGCGGGCCGCGGAACTCGGCAAGTCCGTCGCCCTCATCGAACGTGACGCGACGCTCGGCGGCACGTGCCTCAACCGCGGGTGCATCCCGTCGAAGGCGCTCATCACCGCCACGCACACCATCGACACGGTGCGTCGTGCCGCCGAACTCGGCGTGCAGGCGCACGTGGACGGCATCGACTACGGCACGCTGCGCGACTACCGCGTGCACGTGGTCGAAACGATGACCGGGGGCCTGGCCGCCCTGCTCGCGCACCGCGGCGTCACCGTGTTCCACGGTGCGGCCACCGACCTGCGCGAGATCGCCGGAACCGCCGACGCCGCGGCCGGTGCGAACCTCGCCGTGACCGTCACCGGCGACCCGGTCGAACGGTTCCGCAAGGCGGAGGCGGCCGAGCCGATGGACCCGACGGTCGTCATCGAGGCCGGCGACGTGATCCTCGCGACCGGCGCCTCGCCCCGCCCACTGCCGGGCATCCCGTTCTCCGGCGCGCTCATCGACTCCACGCAGGCGCTGGAACTCGACGAGTTCCCCGCTTCCGCCGTGATCGTCGGCGCGGGCGCGGTCGCCATCGAATTCGCGTCCATGTGGAACGCGGCCGGCGTGGACGTGACGCTCCTCATCCGCAAGGACCGCGTGCTGTCGGGCTGGAACCGGCGCACCGCGACGACGCTGACGCGCGAACTGACGCGACAAGGCGTGAAGGTCGTCAAGGGCACCGCCGTGACTCGGGTGGACGTCGGCGCGAACCTCGGCGCGACCGTTCACTACACGCAGAACGGCGGCGAAGAACAGCAGGCGTGGGGCGAGATCGCACTGGCCGCGATTGGCCGCGACCCGAACACCCGGTTCGACTGGCTCGCCCGCGCCGGAGTCACGCTCGACGACCATGATTACGTGACGTGCGACGCGCTGGGACGCACGCACGCGCCACACGTGTGGGCGGTGGGCGACATCGTCGCCGGCCACGCGCTCGCACACCGCGCGTTCGAGCAGGGCGTGACGGTCGCCGAGGCGATCGCCGGGCTCGACCCGAAGCCGGTGGACGAGACCACCGTGCCGCAGGTCGTGTTCTCCCACCCGGAGGCGGCGTGCGTGGGCCTGACCGGCCAGGAGGCGACCGCCGACCCGGACCTCAACGACGTCAAGGAGACCACGTACCCGATGCTCGGCAACGCGCGCATGCTGATGAGCGGCGTCGGCGGCGCGATGACGGTCGTCAGCGGCGAACGCGCGGACAGGCCGGACGTGCCGGTCGTGCTCGGCGTGCACATCGTCGCGCCCGTCGCCTCGGACCTGATCGCCGAGGCGGAGCAGCTCGTCGGCAACCGGGTGCCGCTCGCCGAGGCGGCGCGGCTCATCCACCCGCATCCCACGTTCAGCGAGACGCTGGGCGAGGCGCTGCTCAAGGCGGACGGCCGCCCGCTGCACACGCGCTGACCGCGTGCATGCGTGCCCCGCGGCGCACGCCACGCCCCGGGGCACGCATGCTGGTAGAATCAACGGCCAGTATGCGCAAATCCGACTCCAAGCGAGGGAAGAATGGCTGACAAGGACGAGAAGAAGCCCAAGAAGAACAGCACGATCAAGCAGATCATCCAAATCTTCAAGTTCACCTACAAGGACGACAAGCAGCTGCCGTGGCTGTGCGGCGGCGCGTTCGTCGCCCCGATCGTGCTGGCCGTCATCCTCGGCGTCGTGATGCAGTGGATGTGGCTCACCTGGATCCTCACCATCATCGCCGCCGTCATGCTCGGCGTCCTGCTCGCCACGATGACGCTCACCAACCGCGCCGACAAGGTCGGATACAAGCAGCTGGAAGGCCGTCCGGGCGCTGCGGTCAGCGTGCTGAGCAACATGACGAAGGCCGGATTCACCTTCCCGGAGCAGCCCGTGTGGGTGGACGCCCGCACCAAGGACGCGATCTGGCGCGGCACCGGCTACAACGGCATCTACCTGCTCGGCGAAGGCTCCCACGACCGCATCAAGCGCCAGATGGACCGTCAGGAGCATGAAATCAAGGGCGTGACCGCCGGCTCCTCCATCCCCGTCTACCGCATCATCATGGGCGACGGCTCCAACGGCACCACGCGCCTGCGCGACCTGCGCAAGACCATCACGCACAAGAAGAGCTACGTGCCGTCCAACCACTCCAACAAGTTCATGGCCGCCATCCACCCGCGCCGCCGCTTCATCCTCACCAAGGAGGAGCTGGCCATCCTCAACGACCGTCTGCGCACGCTGCAGGCGAAGCGCGGCTACGGCATCCCGAAGGGCGTCGACCCGAACCGCATGCAGAAGGTCAGCCGCCGCGCCATGCGCGGACGCTGACGCCACGCGGCGCTTCCCGAGCCACAGGCCCCGGTCGTCACCGACGACCGGGGCCTTCGCATATCCGGACGCGTCCGCGTTCTGGACGCTCGCGCGGCGGCCACTCCCGTCGCGAGACTGCGGCGAACCGCGCCAACGCAACGATTGACGGTTCCCGTTACCAGTCACGAAACATTCTCGTAACCGAAGTTTCGAGCGCGCGAAACGCGCGTTCCTATGCTTTTACCCTGTAAATCATTTCGATAAAAGGAGCGATCGTGGCTGAGAACAAGATCTTCGCCCATACGCCGGAAGAGGCCGAAGCCCTCATCAACAAGGAAGGCGTCGAGTACGTCTCCGTCCGTTTCACCGATCTGATCGGCGTGCAGCAGCACTTCACCGTTCCGGTCAGCGAGTTCCTGGACAACGCGTTCACCGACGGCATGCCGTTCGACGGCTCGTCCGTGCAGGGCTTCCAGGCCATCAACGAATCCGACATGAAGCTGGTCCCGGACGTGACCACCGCCTTCATCGATCCGTTCCGCAAGCACAAGACCCTGGACGTCTCCTTCTCCATCGTCGACCCGCTGACCGATGAGCCGTACTCCCGCGACCCGCGTCAGGTCGCCGGCAAGGCCGAGGCCTACCTGAAGTCCACCGGCATCGCCGACACCGCGTCCTTCGCGCCGGAGGCCGAGTTCTTCATCTTCGACAAGGTCCGTTACGAGAACTCCGCCCAGCGCTCCTTCTACGAGGTGGACTCCATCGAGGCCCCGTGGAACACCGGCGTCGACACCGAAGAGGACGGCACCCCGAACATCGGCTTCAAGAACCGCGTCAAGCGCGGCTACTTCCCGGTCCCGCCGATCGACCACAACCAGGATCTGCGCGACGACATGGTCGCCAACCTGCAGAAGGTCGGCCTGCAGCTCGAGCGTTCCCACCACGAGGTGGCGGGCGCCGGCCAGCAGGAGATCAACTACCGCTTCAACACGCTGCAGCACGCCGGCGACGACCTGATGAAGTACAAGTACGTCGTCCACGAGACCGCCGCCCTCGCCGGCAAGTCCGTGACCTTCATGCCGAAGCCGATCGCCGGCGACAACGGCACCGGCATGCACTGCCACCAGTCCCTGTGGAAGGACGGCAAGCCGCTGTTCTACGATGAGCAGGGCTACGGCGGCCTGTCCGACATCGCCCGCTGGTACATCGGCGGCCTCATCAAGCACTCCTCCGCGGTCGTCGCGTTCACGAACCCGTCGCTGAACTCGTTCCATCGTCTGGTCCCGGGCTTCGAGGCCCCGGTCTCGCTGGTCTACTCGGCCCGCAATCGTTCCGCCGCCATCCGCATCCCGCTGGCCGGCACCTCCCCCGCCTCCAAGCGCATCGAGTTCCGCGCCCCGGATCCGTCCTGCAACCCGTTCCTGGCCTTCTCCGCCCAGATGATGGCCGGCCTCGACGGCATCCTGAACCACATCGAGCCGCCGGCTCCGGTCGACAAGGACCTCTACGAGCTGCCGCCGGAAGAGCACGCGAACATCAAGCAGGTGCCGAGCTCCCTCGGCGAGGCGCTGAACGCCCTCGAGGAGGACAACGACTTCCTCACCGCCGGCGACGTGTTCACCCCGGATCTCATCGAGACCTGGATCGAGCTGAAGCGCGACGAGATCGACCAGGCCCGCCTGGCCCCGACCCCGCTCGAGTACGAGCTCTACTACCACATCTGATTCTTGCCGAATCGCATGTGCAAGACCCCGCGGTCCACACGGATCGCGGGGTCTTCCCGTTTCCGGGAATCTCGGGAATCTTCGGGCGGCGGATTCCCCAGGTTCCGACCGAAGCCCGCCGCAAGCGGCTATGATGGGAACTGCACAGACCCCGACGGCGCATGGATGCGTTCGGCGGGGCACGAATCGGAGTCCCGGCTCGGGAATCCGACCGACGAGAAGGGAACATACGATGACCGACAACAACCAGGCACCCCAGCCGCAGAATCCCTACGGTCAGCCGGAATACGGCGCGGCCGCCCCGCAGACGCAGCCGACGCAGCCCGCGCAGCCGTCCCAGCCCCAATATGGCGCTCCGGCCCCGGCCACGCCGCAGTACGGCGCTCCCGCCCCCGCATACGGCGCGCCGCAGCAGAACCCGTACGCCCAGCCGGCTCCCGGCTACGGCGCGCAGCAGCCCGCCTACGGCCAGCCCGCCGCCGGCTACGGTTATGGCGCCCCGCAGCAGGCGCCGTACGGCGCTCCGGCCCCCGGATACCCCGCCCCGCAGCCCGTCGAGGAGAAGGGCTCGTTCGGCTGGGCCGTCCTCGGCTTCCTCATCCCGCTCATCGGCCTCATCCTGTTCCTCGTGTGGAAGGATTCCAAGCCCGGCGACGCGAAGATGGCCGGCATGGGCGCGCTCGTCTCCGTGATCGTCAGCGTGGTCCTGTGGCTGCTGCTCGTGATCATCGGCGTCATCGCCGGAGTGTCGTCGAACTTCGCCGTACTGCTGTGACGTGACGCGCTGACGCGATCCATCCGCATCGTGGGCGTGGGATGCCTCCCGAATCGGGGATTCATCCCGCGCCCACGTTTCGTATCACGCCATGTCCGCAACGCCGCGGGGAACGCGCCGTCACGGGCGTCACGCGTCTACAATCGCATCCTGAGGAGAGGATAACCGTGGCAGACAACGACAAGACCATTGAGAACGGGAAGACCAAGGCAGGAGCGGCGGTGAAGGCCGCTTTGGCGGCGAACATCGGCGTGGCGCTCGCGAAGTTCGCGGCGGCCGCGTTCACCGGATCGTCGTCCATGTTCTCCGAATCCGTGCATTCGGTGGCGGACTGCGCGAACGAGATCGTGCTGATGATCGGCGACCGGACCTCCGACCACAAGTCGGACGGCGACCATCCGTTCGGGTTGCACCGCATCAAATATCTGGCGAGCTTCATCGTGGCGACGCTCCTGTTCTTCGTCGGCGGCGTGTTCGCCGTCTCCCAGGCGGCGTCCAAGCTCACCGGGCTCATCGACGGCTCCCTGCCGCGCGAGGCGGAGCCCATCGAGCTCGTCGCCGCACTCGTCGTCGTGGGCGTCTCCGCCTGCCTGGAAGGCTACGGCCTGCACACGTCCATCCACGAGGCGCGTGAACGCATGAAGCGCGTCAAGGTGGAGAGCGATTCGCTGGTCAAGTTCTGGCGTCGCACCAAGTCCGCCGAACTCGCCTCCGTGATGATGGAGGATACGCTCGCGCTGATCGGCCTCGCGTTCGCAGGTCTCGGCATCGGACTGTCCATCGCGACCGGCGACGAACTCTATGATGCGATCGGCGGCCTCATGGTCGGCCTCGTGCTGGTGTGCGGCTCGGCGGCGCTCGCGTTCAAATCCGGTTCGCTGCTCATCGGCGAGGACATCGACCCGCGTACCCGCGAGATGCTGGTCGAGGCGGTCGAGGGCACGCAAGGCGTGAACCGGCTCATCAACATGCAGGCCATCCACATGGACGAGGACGCGGTGCTGCTGTGCATCAAGGTCGAGACCGACAAGTTCGACCGCGACTACGACGTACAGACCGTCGACAAGATCGAGACGAGCATCCGCACCGCCCTGCCGTGGTATGAATGGGAGATCTACGTCGAACCGGATATCTGGCGCGCCCAGCACTGAACCGCGACCGATCATCCGTCGACACCCTCGAAAGGACCATATGATGACCAACGACGACCAGCAGCCGCAGACGCCCTACGGCCAGGAGACGCCATCACAACCGGAGTACGGCGCGCAACAGCCGTACCAGCCAAACCCCGGATATGAGGCCCGGCAGCAGACACCGAACTATGGGTACGCCTCCACCTACGGGCAGCCCCAATACGGCCAATCCCCGTACGCCCAGCCCCAGTACGGCCAGCCCGCCTACGGATACGGATACGGCTACGGCTATGGCTATGGCTATGCGATGACCGATTCCGACCGGACCATGCGTCTGGTCGCCTTCGTGCTCAACCTCGTCACCACCATCCTCACGGGCTGGCTGATCATCCCGCTCGCCTGGGAGATTCCCATGACCGTCCACAGCTGGGGCGTCTACAAGGGCACCAAGGCCAACACCACCGCCTTCGCCGTCTGCGACCTGATCTTCCTCAATATGGTCGCCGGCATCCTGCTGCTCCTCAGCACGAAGGAGGCCTGACCCGTCCGGCACATCCCCACCGGTCCCTTCCGCGTCCGGGTAGAATCGATGCGGAAACCATCGGACACGGCCAAGGCGGGGATATGACGGACGAGCAGCTTTCATGGGATTTCGACGCGATGACGGCCGGCGACGGCGCATCCGGCGACACGACGCCGACCATCGTCGCCGACGAGGGCATTACGCATCTCACGCCCGGAAGCGAGGCGTGGATCGCCGCCCTGACCCCCACTGACGCGGACGCGACCCGTCTCGACCATCTCGACGTCAACACGCTGAACGCGGAGAACGCGGCGCGCCTGTGGGCGCGCGTCGCCGCGTGGGTGGAATCCGACCAGATCGCCTACTACATCGACGACGCGCCGGTTTCCTCCGATGCCGCCTATGACGCGCGACTGCGCTGCCTGCAACGATTGGAGGCCGCGTTCCCCGCGCTCGACAACCCGCAGAGCCCCACGCACCGGGTGGGCGGCACGTTCTCGAACGATTTCACGTCCGTACGCCATCCGAGCCGCATGATGAGCCTCGACGACGTGTTCTCCATCGAGGAGCTCAGGGACTGGTACGACTCGGTCATCCGCGACCTCGACTGGCCGGAGGGCAAAAAGCTGCCGATGAGCTGCGAGGTGAAGATCGACGGCCTCGCATTGAACCTCATCTACCGCAACGGCGTGCTGGAACAGGGGCTCACGCGAGGCGACGGCGTGACCGGCGAGGACATCACCCTGAACGTGCGCACCATCGGCTCCATCCCCGCGAACCTAGGCGGCGAGAAGGACGACATCCCCGAATTCGTGGAGATCCGCGGCGAGGTGTTCATGCGCTGGGACGACTTCCACGAGCTCAACCGCGAGCAGGAGGACGCGGGCCGCGCACCGTTCGCGAACCCGCGCAACGCGGCCGCCGGCTCGCTGCGCCAGAAGGACCCGCGCATCACCGCCACCCGTCGTCTGAGCTTCTATGCGCACGGCCTCGGCACGCTGCGCTGGGGCGCGAACGCCGCCGGGAAGCACGACCAGGTCGACGACCAGTCGGAGGCGTACGCCCTCTACGAGAAGTGGGGCGTGCCGGTCTCGCCGCACAACCGCACCGTCACGTCGTTCAGCGAGATCCTCGCGATGATCGACTACTACGGCGAACACCGCGGCGACATCGAACACGCGCTCGACGGCATCGTCGTCAAGGTCGACGACCTCGCATTGCAGCGCACGCTGGGCGCGACCTCGCGCGCGCCGCGCTGGGCCATCGCGTACAAGTACCCGCCGGAGGAGGTCAACACCGAACTGCTCGACATCACCGTGCAGGTGGGCCGCACCGGCCGCGTCACCCCGGTCGCGATCCTCAAGCCCGTGTACGTGGCCGGTTCGACGGTCGCCCGCACCACGCTGCACAACCCGTCCGAGGTGAAGCGCAAGAACGTGCTCATCGGCGACACGGTCGTCGTGCGCAAGGCGGGCGACGTGATTCCGGAACTCGTCGGGCCCGTGCTGGAACGCCGCAAGGGGCGTGAAGGCGAACTGCGCGAGTTCGTCATGCCGGAGCATTGCCCCTCGTGCGGCGCGAAGCTCGCGCCCGCCAAGGAGGGCGACAAGGATATCCGCTGCCCGAACGTGGAAAGCTGCCCGGCGCAGCTGACCGAACGCGTGATCTCGCTCGCCTCGCGCAAGGCGTTCGACATCGAGCATCTGGGCGACCAGTCGGCGATCGCGCTCACGAACCCGGAGGAGAACCGCCCCGATTCGGTCGCGACCTACGCGCCGAACATCACCGAAATCCTCGTCAAGCCCGGCGAGGAGCCGGAACCGTACGAGCCGGTCGAGGGACTGGAACTGCCCCAACGCCAGACACCGGTGCTGTCTAGCGAGGCCGGACTGTTCGCGCTGACCGCCGCCGACCTGCGCGACGTGCGCGTGTGGCGTGAGGCGCCAATCATCGAGATCCACGAGACCGTCGGCGCGAACGGGCGCAAGAAGAGGACCCGCAAGCGCGTGGGCGGTTCCGGACTGTGGCATCAGGTGCCCGCGTTCTGGACGGCCCCCGCGCCGGCGAAAAAGCTCACCGCCAAGCAGCTGGCGGCGCGCGCCGGCGCGACGACGACCGCCGACGACGTGACCGTGACCGCCTACCCGGACTACGACGTGCCGGCCGACGCGGTCGTCGTGCGTGTCGAGCATAAAAAGACGCGTGCCGGCGAGACCGACGTGCCGGTAGTCGTCCGCCCGGCGGAGAACACGCGCAAGATGTTCGACGAGATGGACAAGGCGCGTCACGCCGACCTGTGGCGTGTGCTGGTGGCATTGTCGATCCGCCGGCTCGGTCCGCCGACCGCGCGGCTCATCGCCTCGTCGCTCGGCTCGCTCGACGCGATCGAAGAGGCGAGCGTCGACGAGCTCACGCAGATCGACGGCGTGGGCCCGGAGATTGCCGAATCGGTGGTGCACTGGTTCACTGCCGCGAAGGAGCCCGGTGACTGGCGCGGCGAGACGCTGCGCGCGTGGCGTGCCGCCGGCGTGGGCGTCGCGGCCGCCGAGAAGAGCACGCTGCCGCAGACGCTCGCAGGCAAGACGGTGGTCGTCACCGGTTCGTTGGAAGGCTATTCGCGTGACTCCGCGAAGGAGGCGATTCTCGAACGCGGCGGCAAGGCGGCCGGGTCCGTCAGCAAGAAGACCGATTACGTGGTCGTCGGCGCGAACGCTGGCTCCAAGGCCACGAAGGCCGAGGAGCTCGGCATCCCCATGCTCGACGAGGCCCAGTTCCACATCCTGCTGGAGACCGGCGAGGTCCGAGCCACGGAAATCGAGGAACCCGCAGATATCGAGTAGGCCGGAAGCTCACGCCACGGCGAGCATGAGGAACGGCAGGACGATGGCGATCACCAGTAGCGCCACACCGGACAGCCGGATCCACGCCAAGGCGAAATCGGTGGGCTCGCCACCTTTGACGTCCAGCAGATGCTCCAGACGCCACAGCAGTTCCGGCTTCCACAGAAGGAACACGCCGGCGGCGACGAACACCAGTTCGAGTGCAGCCACTTGCAGGATAATCATCGCCGGCTTCCTTTCTCCCGTGTGTACATTCCATGATATATCTGGCATGCCGTGGGGCCGCACGCTACGCTGGTGTGCGGCATAACGACGATACGGCGACAAGAGGAGGACGCGTTGACGGACAGCAGGCACATCGAGGCGGCGATCTACGAGAGGCTGAGCAAGGTCATCGATCCGGAGCTGGGGCGTTCGGTCACGGACCTGGGCATGATCGCGGCGATCGACGCGACGCCCGCCGCCGCACGGAACGACGACGGCACCGCGGCCGACGCACGAGACGCCTACGACGTGACCGTGCACGTCGAACTCACCGTGCCTGGCTGCCCGCTGAGCGAGACCATCACGAACCAGATCAACGGCGCGGTCGCCTCCTATCCGGACGCGGACCTCACCCCGCATATCGAGGTTGGTTCGATGAGCCGCGACAAGCTCGACGACCTCGTCGCCGGACTCAAGGCGGAACGCAAGCAGAACCCGTTCAACAAGCCGGGCGTCAAGACCCGCATCTTCGCGATCGCCTCCGGCAAGGGGGGTGTCGGCAAATCGTCGGTCACCGCGAACCTGGCCGCCACGTTCGCCGCGCTCGGCTACGACACGGCCGCCATCGACGCGGACATCTACGGCTTCTCCCTGCCGCGCCTGTTCGGCGTGCATACGCAGCCCACGAACCTGAACGGCATGCTGATGCCCGTCACCGCGTGGGGCGTCAAGCTCATCTCGATCGGCATGTTCGCCGGCGCGGACCGCGCGATCCTGTGGCGCGGGCCGCGCCTGCAGCGTTCGCTCGAACAGTTCCTGTCCGACGTGTGGTGGGGCGAACCGGACGTGCTGCTGCTCGACCTCGCCCCCGGCACCGGCGACATGGCGATCTCGGTGGCGCAGGCGCTGCCCAACGCGGAGCTCGTGGTCGTGACCACGCCGCAGCCGAGCGCGTCCGACGTGGCCGTGCGCTCGGGTCTCGTCGCGCTGCAGGTGCCGATGAAGGTGCGCGGCGTCGTGGAGAACATGAGCTTCTACGAGCACAAGGGCGAGAAGCTGGAGATCTTCGGCCATGGCGGCGGCGAGCGCGTGAGCGAGCAGCTGACCGAGGCGCTCGGCTACGACGTGCCGCTGATGGCGCAGCTGCCGCTCGAACCGGAGCTGCGCGAGACCGGCGAGGCGGGCCGCCCGGCCGTACTGGACGCGGACGGCGCGTTGAGGACGGACGGCGTCGGCCCCGAGTTCAAGGCGCTGGCCGAGCGGCTGATGGCCGCGTGATTCGTTCGCTCAGCCGCGTGACCCGTTCGCTCAGTTGTTGAGCGAACGGATGAACTGGGCCTGCACCACGTCGATGCCGTTGTTCTCGTCGTCGTTCATGCGGGCGGCGGCGACGGACAACGTGCGCGCGGGCACGAACAGGCCCTCGTCCACGGTGATGCGCGCCGCGTCGCGCACGATGCCGGCCACCTCGGTGTGCGGCCAGACGGGCAGATCGTGGTCGGCGAGCACGCGCGCCGCGTCCTCCACGCTTTCCGGCACGCGGATGCACTGCGAGTCGGCGCGGGCGACGAGCTCCTGCAGTTCGCTTTCCAGAGAGCCGATCTGACCGGGTGCGATGTGGTCGCTCATCAGGTAGGCGGCCACGGCCGTGTCGAAGCGGTCTTGCATCCATTCCGCGTAGGCGAGACGGTAGTAGGCGAACGCGGCGTCGTCGCGGTCGAGCGCCACGTTGAGCGCGTTGAGGCATGCGGCGCGCGCCGAATCCCAATCCTCGCTGCGCGCCAGCTGCACGGCGAGCTTCAGATGCGTGAGCGGGTAGGCGGGCGCGTAGGAGACCATCATGTTGAGGTGTTTGAGCGACGCCTTCGCACCCTTGATCTGGGCGAGCACGTCGGCAAGCTCCATGTGCGCGTAGAACAGGTTGTCGGGGATGAGCACGGTGCGCTCCCCCGGCGTGGCGAACAGCCGGTTGTAGATCACGCGCTCCGCATACGAGTTGAAGTAGCGGGGCACGCCGTCGCCCTTCGCGTAGAGCGCGTCGAGCCGGCCGATCGCCGATTCCGCGGTTTCGAACGCCTGGTCCACCTGTCCGCCGAACAGCAGGTCGCGCGCCTTGAGCCGCTCCCGGTCGAGCTCGTCGGCCATGGCCATCGTGACGGGAGGCGTGTCGCGCCCGTCGATGAGCGCGCTGGTGATGTTCGGCGCCTGTTCGGAAAGCTCCGGGTCGCCGATCATGTCGACGATGCGCATCGCCTCCTTCGCCTTCGCGACGGAGGGCGTCGTCTCGTCGGAGGCGAGACGGTGGAAGTCGGATTCGGCGCGCTGCAGGAGGTCGACGCGTTGGATCGACAGTCCGACCGCGTCCGGCGTGCCGAGCACGCGCGCCGCGGCGGGTGTGAACCGGTGTTCGGAGGATTCGGGCTGCTCCTGCGCGCCGGCGGGCGCGAACCGCTGGTCGCGCAGGTCGAAGCCGGCGTCGACGGGTTTGAGCGCGCCGTCGCCGTCCACGTCCATCACCGCGTCGAACATGCGGTACGTGTCCATCGGATGGTCGAGCGCGTCCTCGCCGATGCGGGCAAGGAACGCGTCGCGCGTGAACGTGACGGTGGCGAGGTTGCGCACGGTCGGATTGCGCTTGAGCACGCTCATCGGATCGTCGTCATCATCCGGATCCGCATCGTCGCCCGCGACGCCCGCGGCAGCCGCGTCGCCGGCGTCACCGTCCGTCGCGGCGATGCCGAACGCGTCGCCGTTCCGACCGTCGTCCCTGCCGTCGCCGGGCATCGCGAACGCGGTCTCGTCGATGTCGACGCCCTGCATGAGGTCCTCGAACCGGCGTTCGATGCTGTCGTCGCCGTCCGTCTCCTCCCCCGCGTCGCCGGACGGCGCCTGGACGTCCGCGCCCGGCTGCGCCGCGTCGGAGACCGGATGCACCGGCGTGTGCGTCGGATCGCCGTGGAAGTCGCCGTCCTTCGGCTCGGCCTTGCCGCGCACCGCGCCCATGCCGCCGGTGTGCATG
Organism: Bifidobacterium sp. LH_426; assembly: GCF_056356875.1. Classification (NCBI taxonomy): domain Bacteria; kingdom Bacillati; phylum Actinomycetota; class Actinomycetes; order Bifidobacteriales; family Bifidobacteriaceae; genus Bifidobacterium; species Bifidobacterium sp. LH_426. The sequence goes on along the minus strand of NZ_JBKEVB010000005.1, from coordinate 28,067 downwards.
CGTTCGAACGCCCCCAGCGCCTCGCTCATCATCGCCTCGATGGCGGAATCCTGTTCGGAGACGGCCTCCTCCAGTCCGAGCGAGTCGACGTGCAGCGACACCTCGCGCACCTTGTCGCTCGCGGCGAAGCTCATCGCCGCCATGATCAGGCCGACGCGCAGGTTGTAGGCGGCGCTCATCTCGGCGCGTTCGCTCTCGCTCAGCGACACCCAGCGGTGGTCGGCCTCGTCGTAGCGGGTGGCGGGCATCATCGACACGCCCGCCGTGGTGAATCCGACCGCCACCTGTCCGGCCGCGAGGTTCGAGCGGATCTCCACGTCGAAGCGGTAGGGCAGGCGCAGGCGGCGCACGAGCAGCGCCATGCTCTGCCGGTACACCCATTCCGATCCGGTGTCGCCGTGTTCGCCCGCCTGCTCGCCGATGTGGCGGGCGATGCGGTGCGCCTCGCGCACCAGCGAGGTCATCGCGTTGTGGTCGGCTTCGCGGTCCATCCGCGCGTCGCGTCCCGCGGCCGCGCCGTCGACCGCGTTGCGCGCGCCGGCCGCCGTGTCGTCGTCGCCGTCGGCGTCGTCGGTGCCGAGCGCGATCAGCGCCGGATCGTCGAGCAGTTTCAGGTCGATGGTGGCCGCCTGGGCGCGCGTCACCGTCTCCTCGGTGGGTTCCAGGCCGAGGCGCGCGTTGCGTTCCAGCCACGCGCTCACCGAGGCGAACCGGTTGAGATTGCCTTCGATGGCGAGCGCGCGCAGCGCCGGCGCGAGTGACAGGGACGAATCCCAGGTGAAGAAGTAGGAGCCGGAGTAGCTGGACGTGTACAGGTGCAGCGGTTCCGCGCCGTGCACGGCCTCGAGTCCGGGCGCCTCGTCGAGCGCGCCGGCCTCGTGCATGAGTTCGGCGAAATGGTCCTCGAGACCGGAGACGCGCATGCCGTGCGCGCGCACTTCGAGCATGTCGCGCACGGACCGGCGGATCGCGCCCATCGGCGCCTCGCGGTTGAGCCGGCGGAAGATGTTGCCCGCGCCGAAGCCGACGAGCATGCCGCGCATCTGGGGCAGCATGTAGGCGGCGAAGAACGCGATGGCGACGGCGTCGCGGAATTCAAGGCCTTCGCGCATGTCGCGGCGCAGCGGGTAGCGCATCTGCTCGAGCGTGTAGGTGCCGTCCCGGCCGTCGCGCCGCCATGAGGCGAGCCAGGTCAGACGTCCCGTGTCGTCGCGGCCGACGATGCCGCCGCCGACCCGGTCGCGCCGCGGTTCGCGGGTGAGCATGAACCGCGGCTCCATGCCCTGGACGTCCATGCCGATCTCGGTGCCGACATACACGCGTCCCTTGCCGTCCGCGTAGGCGATCTGCGAGAAGTGGTCGCGGTCGGCGAACACGCCGAGCGAGAAGCCCGCGCCCGCGCCGTTGCCGCCGAGGCCGGCCTTCGACGGCAGCTGCGCCCAGCCGAGCGTGAGCCGGCCGGGCACGTCGTCGAAGTCGAGTTGGCGACGTTTGACGAGCGGGCCGAGACGGCGCGAATGGCTGGCGAGCTCCTGCGCCACGTCCATTTCGGTGCGGGTCCCGGACGATTCACGCAGGAATCCCGCGGCGGCCGCCTCCTGCGCCGCCTTGTCGATGGTCGCGCCGAACGGGTCCGCGGATTCGAGCATCCCCCGGCCCGAACGCGTCAGGCGCCTGGCAAGCCCACGTACCCGCCCCATCGCGGCCTTCCATGGTTCCGAGGGGCTTTCGTGGTGGTGTGACTTGCGTACTGACATGCCTCACATTGTTCCAACGCAACCCGACATGGAGCCGGTCGTGAAGCCCTGAGAATAACTGCCTATAGAATGGTCGCGTGCCTCATCTTCCCCATCCGTTCGCCAAGGGTTCGCGCCGCCGCGCGGCCGTCGCCGTGATCGCCGCCGTACTCGTCGTGCTCGCCGTCGAATGCGTGGGGTTCAATCTGCCGTTCTGGCGCACGCTCGGGGCGAGCACCGATTCCGCCTCCTACGAGAACACGATGGGACCGGGGCTCGAACGCACGGACACGGGGCTCCTGCGCGTCACCGATCCGACGGCGGCCTGGCTCGAGGTGAAGGCGGACGGCTCGTCGGACTATGCGCGCGTGGACGCGTTGGAGCCGAAGCAGGACGCGCTTCGCGTCATCCATCTGCGCGCCTCGTTCGTCTCGGGTTCGTCCGCGGGCGACGACGCCGAAAACGGCGACGCGACGGCGACGCGGTCGGTGTCGGTGTCGCCCGCCTCGCCGCGTTCGCTGTTCCTCAAGGCGCCCGGCTCCGGCGTGATGCGCGTATGGGTCCAGGAGGCGAAGGGCTCGGTCATCCCGATCGAGGCGATCCGCGCGAACGTGCGCATCCCGTTCTCGTTCAGCCCCGCGCGTGTGGCGCTCATGCTGGCCGCGCTGCTGGCGGTCGCGCTGTGGCGTCCCGGCTCACGGCTGTGGCGGATCGCGCTCGACCCGTCGAGCCGCGCGCAGCGTCTCGCGTTCGCCGGTCTGGTCGCCCCGTTCGCCGTATGCACCGCCGTGAACGTGATCTGGCAGATGCGTTACGCGACGCCGTTGTCGTTCCACCAGCCCGGCGGCTACACGTACGACATCGACCAGTACGGCCATCTCGCCGACGCGCTCCTTAACGGCCATGTCTCGCTCGATCTCATCGTGCCGGAGGCGCTCGCCGCCGCCCCGGACCCGTACGACGTGGCGACGCGTTCGCGTCTGCTCGCCGGGGGCGTCAGTCCGATCTATTGGGATTACGCGTATTACGACGGCCACTGGTATTCGTATTTCGGCGTGGTTCCGGCGGCGGTCCTGTTCGCCCCCTACCGTGCGCTGACCGGCCGCATGCTGTCAAGCGCGGCGGCCGTCCACCTGCTCATGTTCGTCGCGCTGGTGTTCGTCTGGCTGCTCACGATCCGTCTGATCGCCCGTCTCGCGCCGCGCACGTCGCTCGCGGCCACGTCGATGATGCTGCTGTTCGTGCCGTTGGCCGCCGACTTCCCGTATCTCGCCTACCGTACGAACTTCTATTCGGTGCCGTTCGCGGCCTCACTCGCGTTCACCGCCGCGGGATTGTGGCTATGGGTGGGCGCTTCGACCGTGAAACGTCCGTTGAATCCCGCCGACCGGTGGCGCATGGACGGCGCGCCGGAGCTGTCGCTGCCCCGGCTGGGGCTCGGCGCGTGTCTCATCGCCGTGAACTTCGGCTGCCGCCCCACGTTCTGTCTGGCCGCGATGCTCGGCTTCCCCCTGTTCTGGCCGCAGATCCGCGCGATGGCCGCGAATCTCAAAGCGCGCCGCGTGCGCGTGAGGCACGCGCTGCGCGCCCCGCTCGTGGTGCTCGCCGCGGCGGCGGTCCCGTTGCTGCCGCTCGCCGCCTACAACCACGCCCGTTTCGGTTCGTTCCTCGAATTCGGCAACGACTACCAGTTCACGGTGACGGACATGACGACGTTCCGGCAGCCGATCGCCGACATCCCCGCGATGGTCGGCTACTATCTGGCCCTGCCGCTCAGGATCGTGCGTGATTTCCCGTTCGTGGCGCTCTCCCCCGCGCCGCTCGGCGAATGGGCGTTCGCGGAGCCGATGGTCGGCGGCCTGTTCGTGCTGTGCCCGCTGCTGCTCGCCGTGTTCGCGCTGCCGTTCCTCATGCGGTGCCCCCACCTCTCCCCCCTCATGCCGGTGATGGCGACCGCGGCGGTGCTCGCCCTGTTCATCACCGTGTTCGACGCGTCGAGCGCCGGCCTGGGATGGCGCTATATGGGCGATTTCGGATGGCTGTTCGCGTTGGCGGCGTTGCCCGGCCTGCTGCGGGCGGTGAACGGCGCCGGCGACGGCTCCGCGCCGGCCTCCACCGGGACGAGGATCGTGCGGGTCGTCGTGCTCGCTGTGCTCGCCGCCACGGTGCTGGTCAACGTGCTGTGCCTGTTCACGCCCGGCAGGCAGGATCAGATGATCGGCACGAGCCCGGGTCTCTTCCACGACGTGATGACCTGGTTCACGCTCTGACGCGGTCCTCCCTCCCCTCCCATCGGAGGCGGCGCCGGACCTTCGACTTTCAGGCAAATCCCAGTGGAACCCCAAGAATTCCAAGGGCGCGGGCATAATACTGAGTGGGTCAGTGTGCAATAGCGTCCGCAGCCAGAAAGCCGGAATCATCACAATGAAGCGAACAGCAAACAGCAATCTCGTATTGAAGATCGTGGCGGCAGCCGTCACACTCGCCGTCGCATGCGGCCTGTGCCTCGTCACGCAGGACAACGTCGACGCGGCGATCAAGGAGCATCGCGTCGAACGACTCAACGCGCGCATCGAGAACATCTACACCGCCGACTACCAGAAGATGGCCGACGAGAACCTCGCCGTGGCGCGCGACAAGTCGGCCGCCACGCTCGACGACCCGTTCGTCGAGGAGAACCCGTACGGCACGAACACCACGTCCCTGTACGTCTACTTCACGACGGACCAGAAGACCAGCGTCTCCTACACGGTGAGCGCGGCCGGATACCCGGACTTCTCCGCCACCGCCGAACAGGGCGACGACTACGCGACGACGCACGAGTTCCTCGTGCTCGGCCTCATCCCGAACGTGAAGAACACGATCACGCTCACGTTGAAGGACTCGTCCGGCGCGACCGTCGCCACCAAGCAGATCACGCACAAGGGCGCGAAGATCCTCGGCGAGGAGGAGGTGCGGCTCGAACAGCCGGTCGAGCCGACGAGCGAGGCCACGCAGGCGCTCGGCAACGGCCTGTACGCGATTCTCGGCAACGACTCCAACGACCAGGACTTCATGTACTACTACGACGTGAACGGCGTGCTGCGCGGCGAGGTGCCGGTGCTCTACTACCGTTCGCACCGTCTCCTGTTCGACGACAATGGCCTCATGTGGTTCTCCGCCTCGACGAAGCACTTCGTCGGCATGAACCGTCTCGGCAAGCTGGAGAAGATCATCGACTTGGGCGACCGGTTCATCCTCCACCACGACTACGCGCTCGATTCGGACGGCAACATCGTGTCCCTCGCCACCGATCTGACCCGTTCCGACCACGCGGTCCAGGACCAGGTCATCAAGGTGGACACGACGACCGGCAAGGTGACCCAGCTCATCGACTTCGGCGACATGTTCCCCGACTACAAGGCGTCCACCGACCATTCCGGCATCGACGAATCCGACCCGACCGCCACGAACCGCTGGGACTGGATCCATTTCAACACAATCCAGCTGCTGCCCGACGGCTCCGCGCTGTTCTCCGCGCGCGAGACCCCACCATCATCAAGGTGGACGACGTGGAGGGCACGCCGAAGCTCGACTGGATGATCGGCGAGCCGACCGTGTGGGACGGCACCTCCTACAAGAAGTCGTTCCTCACCAAGATGGGCGACTTCGGCGACACGGGCGGCCAGCACTCGATCACCTACGAGGAGGACCCGTCGCTGCCCGACGGCCAGTACTACATCTACATGTTCGACAACAACTTCGGCTACGCGATGACCCGCCCCGACTTCGACTGGACGACGATCAAGGGCATCTCCACCGCGCAGAGCTCGAAGGACCCGGACTCCCGCTCCCAGTTCCGCAAGTACCTAGTGGACGAGAAGGCCGGCACGTACACCGAGGTACAGTCGTTCGACGTGCCGTACTCCCCGTACGTGAGCTCCTCGCAGGAGATCACCGATTCCATCAACCTGGTGGACACGGGCATGCAGGGCGTGCTCGGCGTGTACGACGACGCCGGCAACCTGCAGGCGCAGTACAAGATGGCCCTGTCCACCGGCTACATCTACCGCGTCTACCACTACGATTTCAAGGGCTTCTACTTCGCCTGACGGCCCGATCCACCCCAGCTCCGGCCCCCTCAGTCGGCCTCCGGCCGCCAGCTCCCCCTAAAAGGGGGCGCAACAGTGGGATGCTCCCCCTTTTAGGGGGAGCTGTCCGCGCAGCGGACTGAGGGGGTGCACCACGCGACCCCTCAAGGCGCATCGGCCCATGCCACTTACTACAGTAGGCGGCATGGGCTTTTTCTTTTCCCGCAGACCCGCCGCGAAGCCGGCGTCGCTCACCTTCACGCTCTCCGGCGCCGGTCACGTCTACGATGACGGCCACGTGGGCCTGAACCCCACGGACCTGACGATCGGCGAGAAGCGCGTCGCGATCATCGGCCTCAACGGCTCCGGCAAATCCACGCTGCTCGGCCTGCTTGACGGCTCGCTCAAGCCGTCCGCCGGCACGGTCACGATCACCGGCGGCGACCGGACCGATCCGGCCGCCGCCACGCTCGACACCTCGTCGAAGAAGGATCTCAGGACGGTCGACGAATGGGTGGGCAAGGTGCGCCGCGAGGAGATTCCGAACGTGTTCTACCGTGCGCAGGACATCACGCAGGCGGTGGACGAATCGTTGAAGAAGCACAAGATCGCGGACGCGGAGCGCGCGGCGCGCATCGGCAACCTGTTCGCGCATTTCGGCCTGCAGCGCCTGCGCAAGGCGAAGGCGGCGGAGCTCGATTCGGAGAAGCGCCATCTGCTCGCCATCGCGGCGGCGCTCGCGTTCGACCCGGCGGCGATCGTCGCGGACGAGCCGTCGAAGGGATTGGACGAGATCGGCACGCGCCATGTGGCCGAGGCGTTGTTCACCTACGACAAGCAGGTGATCGTCGCCACGCATGACACGGACATGATCGTCCGCCCCGAATACGCGATCGACCGCACGCTCGTGCTCGACGCGCAGCACGTGGTCTTCGACGGCTCCCCGGCCGACGCCGTCGCCTTCTACATGGATCTGATTCGCAAACGCTACGAGGCGGCGAAGTCGGCGGCGTGAGACCGGTCCGCCGTCATCGGGATAGCCGTCGCCGCCGTCACGTTCGCCGTCAGCCGAGGTCGAGCATCGCGGCGACCGTGTCGAGCACGGCCGTCACGTTCGCGCGGAACTCGTCCGCCTCGGGCAGCAGCGACAGCGCGAGATAGCCGTTCGTCGTCATGTCGAAGAAGTAGCCGGGTTGTCCGGTGAGACGCCTGGTCCCGATGAGTCTGAGTACGAGCTCGTTCTCGTCGATGACGGCCGGTACGCGCAGCAGCACGTTCCAGCCGCCCTCCGCGCGCAGCACGTCGACGAGTCCGTGCTCGTCGCGTGCGAGCAGCGCGTGCAGGGTGGCGAGGTTGGCGCGCACACGGTCGCGCACGCGCGCCGTCTGGTGCGGCGCGACCGACAGCAGTTCGGGCAGCCGGTCGGCGATGATGTCGCTCATCGGCAGATAGTCGTCGGCGATGACGTCGAGTCGGCGCTGCGCCTCGCGCACGTCGTCCTCCGGCCCGGAGACGCGGATCCAGCCGACTTTGGCGTGCGGCGCGGCGAGCATCTTGGAGAAGCCGTCGAGCGCGAACGTGAGCGCGCCGGGCTCCCCCGCGAGCCGCGCGTTGCCGTCGAACGGCTCCAGCGCGTAGTCGTAGAACACCTCGTCGGCGATGATGGCGATGCCGCGTTCCCGGCACAGGCGCACGAGCGTGGCGCGCTCTTCCGGTTTCACGTAGGAGCCGGTCGGATTGTTCGGGTTGATGAGGACGAGCGCGCGGATGCGGTCGCCCTCCTGCGAGTAGAGCAGCTCCTCGATGGCGGCGGTGTCGATGTACCAGGAGCCGTCGAACTGGAGTTGGTATTCGATCGTGTCGACGCATTCGAGGCGCGCGATCGATTCGATGAGCGGATAGCCGGGCTTCGGGGCGAGCACCGCGTCACCGGCGTCGCACAGCAGTTTGATGAGCCACGAATACGCCTGCGACGTGGAGCTCAGCAGGTACAGCGAATCCGGGTCGATGTCCCCTTCTTCTTGGCCCCCGCCGGCGGGGGCTGTCCGCGAAGCGGACTGGGGGTGGTTCCCGCTTCCGAGGAAGCGGGCCAGCGACTCCCTCGCCGCACGCGGCCCGCGCGGCTCCGCCGTATACTCCCCCGGTACCTCGGCCGGGGCGAGCCCGTGCCTGGTCGGGTTGGAATCGTTGAGCTTGCCGAGCGTCACGCCCTGCGCGCGTGCCTCGGCTTCGGCGGCGGCAATCGGGTTGGGCGCGGAGATGTCCACGCGGGAGGAGAATCGAACGGTCATGCCTCCACTGTAGCGCGGGCGACGAAAAGGGCCGTCCGGAACGGATCCGGGCGGCCCCATGCCGTCTTCGGAAGACGGCGATCGGACTCAGTGCTGCTTGGTGCTCGCGTAGTAAGCGGCGCCGACGATGCCGGCCTCGTTGCGCAGCGCGGCGGGCACGATCGGGGTCTTGATCTCGATGAACGGCAGGAACTTGTCCGCCTTGCGGCTCACGCCGCCGCCGACGACGAACAGATCCGGGTTGAAGTACTTCTCCAGCAGACCGTAGTACTTGGTGAGGCGCTTCGCCCACTTCTTGTAGCCGAGGTCCTCCTGCTCGCGGATGGAGCTGGCCGCGTACTTCTCCGCGTCCGGGTGCTTGTCGGAGAGAATGAGGTGGCCGAGCTCGGTGTTGGGCACGAGCACGCCGTCGATGATGAGCGCGGTGCCGATGCCGGTGCCGAGCGTCGTGGCGATGACGAGGCCGTCCTTGCCCTTGGCGGCGCCGAACTGCTGTTCGGCGAGGCCCGCGGCGTCCGCATCGTTGACGACGGTGACGGGGCGGCCGGCGGCCTCGGAGAACACTGCGGTCACGTCGACGCCGACCCACGACTGGTCGAGGTTGGCCATGAAGTCGAGCGGCTTGCCCGGCTTGATCGGTGCCGGGAACGCGATGCCGACCGGAGCGGATTCGGGCACTTCGAAGTGGTCGAGCTGCTGGCGCACGATCTTGGCGACCGCGTCCGGAGTGGACACCTCGGGGGTGAGGATCTTGAGTCGGGGTTCGGCGAATTCGCCCTTCTCCAGGTTGACGGGTGCGGCCTTGATGCCGGAGCCGCCGATATCGATGCCGAACGCCTGCGCGGTTTCAATCATCGTCGATTCTCCTCCTTGTATTGGATTTCCTAACCGTTACCTGCATCGTACCGCCCTCGCATCCCAAACAGCGGACGAACGCCCGCATGTCGCGCACACGTTTGCACCGTCGCCGCATCGTGCGGTGCCATAATGCGGTGCCATAATGGGAGGCATGGCAGAACACACGCAACTGATCGATGCGGTGAACATCCGCACCGCCATCCGCTCCTACGACGACGAACCGATCGACGACGACACGGCCCGTCAGCTCGACATGACCCTCGCGCCGTTGAATCTCCTCGGAGACCTGCATCTCCAGCTGGTGCGCAACCACCCGGAGGTGTTCGCGGAGGCGAACGCCTCCGGACATCTCAGGAACGCGGCGAACTATCTGGCCATCGTCGGCCCGAAGAACGACGCCGAGGCCAAGGAGCGCGCCGGCTTCTACGCGGAGCGCGCCGTGCTCGCCGCGACCTTGAGGGGCCTGGGCACCCTGTGGGTGGCGGGCAGCTGGGACCGCGCGGAGGCGGCGAGGCATTGCCATATCCGCAACGGCGAGGAGCTGTACCTCGCCGTGGTGATCGGCCACCCGGAGCATCATGTGGAGCGCCTGGCGAAGTCGTATGAGGAGCTCGTCGAGTTCCAGCGCACGCATCGTCCCACGAAGTCGTATGAGGAGTTCACCGCCGGCATGTCCGACGAGGCGCGCGAGGCGGCGCCGGCATGGTTCAAGGCGGGCGTCGAGGCGGCGATGAAGGCGCCGAGCGCGATGAACCGCCAGCCGGTCACGTTCACCTACGATGCCGACGACGATACGGCGGCCGCGCACATCGATCCGGCCGCGGGCGACGGGCATTGGGCGCTCAACGATCTGGGCATCGCGAAGCTGCACTTCCAGATCGGTGCCGGCCAGGGCCGGTGGGCGTGGGGCGACGGCGGCCTGTTCCTGCACAAGTAGGCTCCCGCCCGGAATCACCGCCAAACGACCGTATCAACGGCCCTCCGCATCGACACGCGCGTCATGCGGAGGGCCGCTTCGCATGCGACGGGTTTTCCGCACAGTGAAACGGGATTTGCGCGAAATCCACGGTCACGCGTATACAGTGTCTTGTCAGTTTCAGGGAAGGTGCGATTCCTTACTGGCGGTAACCCGGCCCCCGGGATTCACAACGGGAGGCGTCGGGAAGCCCGCGAACCGCGAAAGCGGCCGATCCGGTGCGAATCCGGAGCCAACGGTCATAGTCCGGATGGGAGAAACGGAGAGCTCGGCATGAGCGTATCTTCTGATAATCATTTCCAGTCCAAGACGGTCGACCACGCCACCGGCACGCACGCCACGGGCGTCGCGGATTCCGGCCGCTGGTCCACCCGCCGCATCGCCGTCTACGCGCTGTTCGTCGCGTTGGCGATCGTCACCAGCTTCATCGAACTGCCGATCTTCCCGGCGGCCCCGTATCTGAAGTACGATCCGTCCGGCATCGTGAGCCTCATCGCCGGTTTCGCGTTCGGTCCGGCCGCCGCGGCCATCGTCTCCGTGCTCGGCTTCCTGCCGCACGCGTTCACCGATCCGTGGGGTGCGCTCATGGCGATTCTCGTCGCGCTCGCGCTGTCGCTGCCCGCGTCCGTCATCTACCGTCGCGACCGCACGCGCAAGGGCGCGATCATCGGCATCGTCGTGGGCGCGGTCGTCGCGCTCGCCGCGGCCATCCTCGGCAACCTCGTCATCACGCCGATCTACGCGCACATGACCGTCGCGCAGGTCGCCGCCATGATCGTGCCGATCCTGCTGCCGTTCAACGTGCTCAAGTTCGCAATCCATGCGGTCGTCACGTTCCTCATCTACAAGCCGATCACCAAGCTGCTCGACAAGTAACCGACGACCGTGAACCTCGCCGAACTCGACCACATCCGCTTCAGCTACGACGGCGGCGCCACCTGGGCGCTCGACGACGCCTCCCTGACCGTACGGGAAGGCGACTACATGGCGCTCACCGGCGCGAACGGATCGGGCAAATCGACGCTCGCCCGTCTCGTCGCCGGTCTCGCCGCGCCTGACGCAGGCACCGTGATCCTGCTCGGACATACCGTCTTCTCCGACGCCGGTCCCGACGCGGACGCCTATCGTGCGGCCCGTCGGGGCATCGGCGCCGTGTTCCAGAATCCGGAGGACCAGCTCGTCACCACCGTGCTCGAGGACGATGTGGCGTTCGGACCGGAGAATCTCGGCATACCGCGCGACGGCGACGACGGCAACGGGCGTGGCGGCATCGGCGAGCGCATCGCCGAATCATTGCACGCCGTGCGGCTGGACGACATGCGCCGCGCGAACCCGATCCGCATGAGCGGCGGCCAGCAGCAGCGCGCCGCCATCGCCGGCATGCTCGCCATGCGCCCACGCCTGCTCGTGCTCGACGAGCCGACCGCCATGCTCGACCCGCTGGCACGACGCGAGGTGATGGACGTGCTCGACGAGCTGCACGCCGCCGGCACGACCATCGTCCACGTGACGCACCATCCGGACGAGATCGCGCGGGCGGGTCGCGTCGTGCGGCTCGAACATGGTCGGATGGCGGACGACGACGCGCATCCTTCGTTCCCGCCGGCGGGGGATCCCGCGAAACGGGCGGGGGTGGTCCCGCGACAGGCGACGCACTCCCACGCCACCGACATCATGCTGTCCGTCTCCCACGTCTCCTACGCCTACGCCGGCGGCGGGCCAATCCTCGACGACGTGTCGCTTAGGATCCGCCGTGGCGAGACGGTGGCGCTGATGGGCGCGAACGGTTCCGGCAAGTCGACGCTGCTGCGGCTCGTGTGCGCGCTCGCCAAGCCGGATTCCGGTTCGATCATCGTGGACGGCATCCGCGTCGAGGAGGCGAAACGGCGCGACCTCGCCGCGCTGCGCCGCACGGTGGGGCTCGTCATGCAGCATCCGGAACGCCAGCTGTTCGCCGATACGGTGCGTGACGACGTGGCGTACGGCCCCACGAATCAGCGGCTGCCGCGGACCGAAATCGACGAGCGCGTGGATTGGGCGCTGCGGGTCGCACGTCTGGACGGTCTCGCCGACCGTTCCCCGTTCGATCTGTCGGGTGGACAGCAGCGGCTCGCCGCCATCGCCGGCGTCATCGCGTGCAGGCCGAAGCTGCTGGTCATGGACGAGCCGACCGCGGGTCTTGACGCGGACGCGCGCGAACGCATCTACCGGCTCGTCGACGAGCTCAAGACGCAGGGCGTGACCATCCTCGTCGTCACCCACAGCCATCAGGAGGCCCGTCGCATGGCCGACCGCATCGTCGATATGGCGGCGTTGTCGGCGTCCGATGCCGGTACAACGCACGACGCGCTCGGCATCCCCGCGGGCGCGGATGCGCCACAGGACGTTTCACAAGGCGTTTCACAATACGTTTCACGGGATGTTCCACGCGCCGGCGCCCGGACCGCCGCCAAGTCCTCCCCCATGGCCCGTCTCGACCCGCGCGTCAAGATGGTGGCGTTCCTCGTCGCCATGTTCTCCGCGTTCGCGATCGGGAACGCATGGCAGCTGCTGCTCGGCGCGGCGTTCACCGCCGGCGTGGCCACGGCCGCACGCATCAGACCAGCACGGCTACTCGGCTCGGTGAGGATGTTCCTCGGCCTGTTCACGGTGATGGGGCTGCTCAACATGTTCTTCGTGCGCACCGGCGACACGCTGTTCACGTTGGGTCCCATCCCCGTGACGGACGACGGCGTGGCCACGGCCGTGCTGTACACGTGCCGTTTCGCGCTCGTCATCATCCTGGGCGCGGTGTTCCTCGCGACGACCACCCCCACCGCGATCACCGACGCGTTCGCCTCGCTTCTCTCACCGTTGCACCGGCTCGGCGTGCACACGCAGGAGATCGCACTCGTGCTGAGCCTCGCCCTGCGGTTCATCCCCACGCTGGCCGTGGAGGCGCAGGCCGTGGCGGACGCGCAGGCGGCGCGCGGCGGTTCGATCGAGACGGGGACGCTCCCGCAGCGGGTGAGGGCGATGACGGCGATCATCGTTCCGATCTTCGCCGGCGCGCTGCGTCACGCGGACAACCTCTCGCTTGCGTTGGATGCCCGCTGCTATGAGGAGGGCGCCCGCCGCACGCACTGGCGCGTGATGCGGGTCGCCGCACGCGACGTGGCGTTCGCCGCCGTGCTCGTCCTCTATCTGGCCGCGCTCGCCGCGCTGTCCGTGCTGGCCTGACGGTTCCGTCTGACGGAACCGGCCCGACGGGAACCGGCCTGACGGGAACCGGCCGACGGGAACCGATGCCCGGCCTCAATCGCAATCACATCGCGAACGGCTCGTAGTAGATGTCGTCGGCGTTGACGCCCCGCTTGAGCAGGAACGCACGCCACGCCCTGAGCATCCCGTAGGGGCCGGCGATGAGGTAGAGCGCGCCCGGACGCATGGCGTCGGCGACGTCCTTCTCCTCGAAACGGCCGCCGGCGCGCAGGGTGACGTGCACGTTGGCGTGGTCGTGGTCCATCGCGCGCAGGTCGTCCGCATGCACGAGGTCCTGTTCGCCGCGCGCGCCGTAGAGCAGGGTCACGCTTCTGCCGGTCGGCGCATACGCCTCGATGAGCGACAGCAGCGGCGTCACGCCGATGCCGCCACCGAGCATGACCAACGGCGCGCCGTCCGCATGTTCGTCGATGAAGCGACGGTAGCGGCCGTAGCTCGGCTGCACGAGCGCCGGCGTGCCCACGGGCAACGTGGCGATGCGGCGCGTGAAATCGCCGTCGGCGCGGATGTCGAAGCGCATGGGCACCAGTCCGGAACCCGTCTGCGCGCCGACGGCCGTGTTGATCATCGAGAACGGATGGTATTCACGCATGCCCTTCGTCTCGGGGAAGCGGATGAACGTGAAATCGCCGGGCTCCCATCGGGCGTCCTTGGCGGGCACGTCGAGGGTGAGCTCGGTGACGCCCGGCGCGACCTGACGCACGTCGGCCACACGGGCGGCGACGGCACCGGCGCGCTGGCGGATTTTGGAGACCACGTACCAGACGAACACGGCCACGGTGGCGGCATCGAACAGGATGATGAACGGCAGATCGTCGCGCACGAACGCGATGGACTGCACGTGCAGGAAGATGAGCGCCACGGCCACGAGGTTGAGACGGTGGATCCACACGCTCGACTCATGACGGAACACCCGTTCCAAGGCGCGCTTGAGCGAGGCCACCCACCGCACGCGGGCCGACAGCCATCCGGCCATGAACACCAACGAGTAGACGGCGAGGAAGATGAACAGGTAGAGGCCGGCGCCTCCGAACAGTTTGGTCAGGCCTTCTGCGGGCAGCAGGTTGGCGTGCAGGAACGCGAGCGCGATGGCCAACAGGCTCAGCACGCCGTGGATCATATACATGTGGGGAAGACCCACCGTGCGGTCCACCCAACGCGGCCGTCCGGCCAGGTAGACGGCGGTGAGCATCCACACGTACGCGACGACGCCGATGCCGATGCCGGCGGACATGTCCGCGAAGAACGCGGGCATTCCGGCTCTCAGCGCGGCGAGGAACGGCAGCGGGATGACGAACAGCGCCACCACCCAGGCGAGGGCGGTGGATGTGGTGATGCGTCGCAGCATGGTTGCGATGTCCTTTCGATATGCGGGTTCGCTAGGTAGCGGTGATTGTGGTTGGGATGAAGCGGCGTCGCGGTCGCCGTCACGCCGCCGATGCGGGATGCGGCGTGACGGTGTGCTTGGCCCCGTCCCGGTCGATGAGCAATGCGGAGAACAGCGAATCGGATTCCCCGGCGACGAGATCGGCGAACCGCTCGCGTCCGGCGGCGATGGCGGTGGTGGCCCACATGTCCGCGTCGGTCAGATGCGTGCCGATGACGGTGGCCTGGATGAGGTCGTCGGCCGTCCGGTCGATGTGTTCGCCGCGTTTCGACGTGCCGCTGGTCGCGACCGCCCCGTCGGCGAGACGCACGGTGCCGGCGAGCATGCCGGCGTCGCGCGGATCCTCGATGCCGACGCCCCAGACGTAATCGCTGTCGGAGGCGACGCCCAGCTGCATGTCGCCTCCGCCGCCGAGCGCGGCCGCCTCGGCGCGCCCGGAGTCGAGCAGCGGGCGCAGGAAGCGCGTGAACGCGCGTTCGATGGCCCACCCCTTGACCAGGCCGACCGGATCGTAGCGTCCGTCGCGCATCGCACGGAAATGGCCGTGCGTGACGTCGGCGGCCATGGCGGCACGCGCATAGACCTCGTGGAAGTCGTGGTCGTCGAGCAGGCCGCTCCAGTCGCCGCGGTTGGCGCGCGAGGTGAGCGAATCGTCGCGGAACGGCGAGAACGTGCGGTCCACGTGCGACAGGAATTCACGGCATGATTCGGCGGCCCCGCGCAGGATGGATTCGTCGGCGCGCCTCAGACGCAGCGTGAACGGCATGGTCATGAGGTGGAAGACCGCGGTGCGCAGCATGCCGTCGTCCGTGGCGTGGTAGGCGATGGCGGTGGACGTCATGTCACTTCGCCTGGTCGAGCGCGTCCTGCAGCGAGCCGATGAATCCTGTGGAGGTCTCGGTCGCGCCGGAGACCATCTGGATGTCGGCGCTTTGGGCCTTGACGGCCTCGTCGGACAGCTGCGGGATCGCCTGCTGGGCGATTCCGAGCGAACGCGGGTTGTCGCTCGGGTATTTGACGGCGGCGACCTGCGTGACCTTGCCGTCGGCCACGGTCACCTGCACCTGCACGTCGCCTTTGGATGTGGCGACGACCGCGCCCGTGTAGACGCCGTCCTTGAACGCGCCCGAATCGGACGAGGTGCCATCGGAGCCATCGGCAGAGTCGGTGCCGGAATCGGAATCGGCGCCGGCGCCCCCGTCCGATGCCGCCGAGCCAGAGCTTCCCTTGCCGGAGGCGGACGAGGAGCCGGACGTGCCCGACCCCAGCGGCGTGCCCGAGGCCACCGACGGGGAGGCGGCGCTCCCCCTGCCGGCGAACAGCAGCATCATGTCGGCGGCCGCGGCGAGGATGCCGATGACGGCGATGACGGTCGAGATCGCTTTGCGACGCATATGGTTTCCCTTTGCAATCGATGAATAGGCTGAAATATCAAATACCACGATTCGTGGTATTCCCCTGCCTTGCCATCATAGGGAAGCCACCGACCCCAAAGCCTAGAAAAACCTGAAAAACCGGTGGAAAAAGGCTTGCGCTGTGGGCAAGCTCACATTGCGGCGGTTTCGGCCGGTTCCTCCGCCGTCACATAACGGCGCAGCAGCGTGGTGATGACGACGGCGAGCGCGGCGAAGACGGCACCGAACGGGCCGAGCCAGGTGAGTCCCAGATGGTCGTTGACGAGTCCGCCGACCGCGGATCCGATGGCGATGCCGATGTTGAAGCTCATCGAGTTGAGCGAGGCGGCGAGGTTCATCGATCCCGGGTGCGACTGGGCGGCGACGTCCATGTACAGCACCTGCGACGACGAGTTGAACAGGTACATCATCATGCCGAGGGCGACGAGCAGGATCGCGCCGTACACGGGGACGACGGGCGCGAGCGCGAGCGTGGCGAGCAGTACGGTGTGCAGGCAGAAGACGGGGCGCGTGCGCACGAGCGGTTCGACGCCGCGGCCGCGCTCGGCGAGCTTGCCGCCGTACAGGTTGCTCCACAGGCAGGCGACGCCGTAGAGGACGAGTCCGATGCTCACATAGCGTTCGGGCACGCCGATCTCGTCGCGCATGATCGGCGTCAGATACGTGTAGAACACGTAGCTGGAGGCCGCGCCGCACACGACGGTGAGCACGCCGCCCCAGATGCGGTGGTCGAAGAAGAGACGGAACTGGCGCAGGAAGCCGATGGTCACCGGGTGCGAGTTGCGCGGCAGGACGAGGAACATCATCGCCATGAGCGCGGCGGTGGCGGCGGTGATGATGAGGAACGTGATGCGCCAGCTGAACGTGTTCGCCACCCACGTGCCGAACGGCACGCCGACGACGGAGGCGATGGAGAACCCGGAGAACACCCATGCGATGAACTTGGTGCGGTATTTGTCCGTGGTGACGTCGGGCGCGTAGGTCATGGCGATGGCGACGAGCGTGCCGGAGACGAGCGCAATCATGATGCGGGCGACCAGCAGGACGGCGTAGTTGGGCGCGAGCGCGCACAGGAGGTTGCCGACGAGGAAGACGCCCATGAGCGTCAGGTAGGTCGCGAAGCGCGGGAACCGGGCGGAGATGGCGGAGCCGAGCGGCGTGACCGGCGCGTAGACGAACGCGAACAGGGCGACGAGGTTGCCGACGGTCACCTCGGACACCTTGAGTCCCTGCGCGATGTCGGGCAGGATGCCGACGACCACGAACTCGCTCATGCCGAGCATGAAGCTCGCGAGGACGAGAATCGTCACCGGCAGGTTGAAGAAGCGGTCGGATCGGGTCGAAACAGGTTTCTCGCCGGGTTCCGTCACGGGTGCGGGATTATTCGTCATCTTCCTGGTTCTTCCTCGTCATGTCGTTCCATGTGCATGCTATTGGCCCAGCCCTACAATGGAGATGAAGCGACACGCGGGTGGAAGGGGCGCGGCATGTTCGGCGATTCCGATAGCGGACAGATCAGGTGGGACGGCGACGGCGCCGGGACCGATGGCGGGACCGGCAAGCCGGATACGAACGACACGATCAATGGGAACAGCGGGGCCGACGGTCCACGCGAAGGCGGCGGACCCGATAAACCCGATAACCCCGATAAACCCGGCAAACCTAACGACTCCGGCGAGACCGACCGATTCGAGAAAGCGACGATGCACCGGGTGCGCACACTGCTCATCGTCGCCGCCGTGGCCGTGCTGGTCGTCCCCCAGCTCGTGGGCTTCTGGCGGGTCACACGCGCCATGAAGTCCATATCATCATCGTCATCATCATCGTCCTGGAGCACGACGCCGGCACCGCAGGACCCGGAGATATCGGTCAAGGAGGGCAACGGCCCGTTGACCGGAAGCGACACGGACGACACGGCCGTCCTCACCGTCGACAAAGCCGTGTCGGGAGGCGTGGACCGCATCGACGGCCGACCACTCATCGTCGTCTACTTCACGCTGGAGAACACCTCGGAGCATGCGATACAGCTCAACCTGATTTCCGACCCGCAGGCCTCGCAGCATGGGCTGGAGCTTCCACGCTCCTCCGTGCAGGACGTCTACGAGAACGGCGAGCACCATACGCCGCTCGAAGGCTACGACGCGGACTCGCGGCAGCGGACCGTCATGCCGAAGGAGAAGACCTCGATCCAGTCCACCTACCGGATCATGGACGCGTCCGCGCCGGTGACGTTCACGGCGCTCGGATTCCACGGGACCGACGCGGTGTCCGCCGCGTTCTCCGTCGCCGCGGGCAGGCCGATGGGCGAGGAGTTCGGACGCATCGCACTGGATTCCGCCCCCAAGGCCACGGCACCCGACGAATCCGATCTCAAGAGCTACATCCCGTTGCGAGACTGGCGCGGCACGACGGTCCTCGGCTACGTGAAGCCGCTGAAGGCGGAGCGCGGACCGGACACGAGCAGGGGCGAGCACACGATCGTCGTCACCTATGCGTGGGTGAACAAGCGCAACAAACCCCAAGGCCTGACCGACATGGCCAGCCTCGAGGTATGGAAGGACGGGTCGAAGCTCGATATGACGTACCTACCCGAGCATGACGGCGACGACTACACGGCCAACGAACAGCTGCTGGACCTCGACGCCGGCGCGTCGGCCCGGATCCAGGTCGCCTACCTCGCCGACGAGCCCGGGAAGGTCGAGGTGCGCATCCGGTCCTCCGCGCAGCCGTCGGACACGAAGCCCGTCACGAGGACGTTCACCGTCTCCTGACCGCCGCGGCCGCGACCCGTGGCGAAGCAACGGCACATGGCAACATGGCAATCACACGGAAAAGGCGGGGCTTCCAGCAACAGGAAGCCCCGCCTTCACGCATGCGCGCCGACCGCACCTTACCCTTACAGCTTCGGCAGGTACGTCTTGAGCTCGTACGCGGTGACCTGGCGGTTGTACTCCTCCCACTCCTGACGCTTGTTGCGCAGGAAGTAGTTGAACGCATGCTCGCCGAGCACGTCCGCTACGAAATCGGACTTCTCCATGATCTTCAACGCGGCGCCGAGCGAGCGCGGCAACGGCTCGATGCCCATGGACTGGCGCTCCTCGTCGGTGAGCTCCCACACGTCGTCGCTCGTCGGCTCGGCCAGCGTCATCTGCTTCTCGATGCCGTCGAGGCCGGCGGCCAGCAGCACCGAGTACGCGAGATACGGGTTGGCGACCGGGTCGAGGCCGCGGAACTCCATACGCGCGGAATTGCCCTTGCCGGGCTTGTACTGCGGGATGCGCAGCAGCGCGGAACGGTTGTTGTGGCCCCAGCAGATGTAGCTCGGCGCCTCGTTGCCGCCCCACAGGCGCTTGTACGAGTTCACGTACTGGTCGGTGACCGCGCAGATCTCCGCCGCATGGTGGAGGATGCCGGCCGCGAACTGGCGGGCGGTCAGGGACATGTTGAACTCCTGGCCGGCCTCGTAGAACGCGTTCGCATCACCCTCGAACAGGCTCAGATGCGTGTGCATGCCGGAGCCGGGCGCGTCGGCCAGGGGCTTGGGCATGAAGCTCGCGTGGATGCCGCGTTCCAGCGAAATCTCCTTGACCACGGTGCGGAACGTCATGATGTTGTCGGCCGTGGTGAGCGCGTCCGCGTACCGCAGGTCGATCTCGTTCTGACCGGGGCCCGCCTCATGATGCGAGTACTCCACCGAGATGCCCATCTGCTCGAGCATGTTCACGGTGGCGCGGCGGAAGTCCATGCCGGGGCTGCGCGGCACGTGGTCGAAATAGCCGCCCTCGTCGATCGGCGTCGGGGCCTTCGACCAATCGTCCTGCTGCTCGAACAGGTAGAACTCCATCTCGGGGTGCACGTAGAACGTGAAGCCCTTCTCCTTCGCCTTGGCGAGCGAACGCTTCAGCACGTGGCGCGGGTCGCCGAGGCTCGGCTCGCCGTCCGGGGTGAGCACGTCGCAGAACATGCGGGCCGTCCCCTGCGGTCCGCCGCGCCACGGCAGGATCTGGAAGGTGGAGGGATCCGGCTTGACGATCATGTCATCCTCGGACACGCGCGTCATGCCCTCGATGGCCGAACCGTCGAATCCGAGCCCCTCCTCGAACGCAGCCTCCAGTTCCGCCGGCGCGATGGCCACGGACTTCAGCGTGCCGAGCACGTCCGTGAACCATAGACGAATGAAGCGCACGTCGCGTTCCTCGACGGTGCGCAGGGCGAACTCCTGTTGCTTATCCATAGTGCCCAATCCTCACACCCACGTGTTAGGGCTTTGTTACCTCGGCGCACGTCACGCTACAGTGGTGCCCATGAGCGAAGCCGCACAAGACCATCTCACCCCATCCGCCAATCCGCCCATCGACGTCACGTCATGGGAACGGGCCGACTCCCCCCGCGAGCGTTCGCGCGCCGGCATCGCCGCACGCGCGAAGGCGCCGCTCGAATCGCACGCCGTCTGGCAGGTGCGGTCCGGCCGCCGCGAGGCGATCGACCTGCTCGAGGAGCAGTCCGCGATCCGCGTGCCCGATCTGATCCCGCTGCGTTACAAGCGCATGAGCGCCAGCCCGTTCACGTTCTACCGCGGCACGGTGCTCATCATGACGAACGATCTGGCGACCACGCCGGTCACCGGCATCCCCGTGCAGTGCGTGGGCGACGCGCACATCGGCAATTTCGGCATCTTCCGCTCCCCCTCCGCCCGTCTCGTGTTCGACATCAACGACTTCGACGAGACGGCGACCGGACCGTGGGAGTGGGATCTCAAGCGTCTCGCCGTGTCCGTGGAGATCTGCGGACGCGCGAACAAGCTCAAGGAGAAGGCGATCCGCGAGGCCGTGCTCCAATGCACGCGCGAATACCGCGAGCGCATCAAATGGTTCTCCGAAATGGATTATCTCGACGCCTGGTACGAGCATCTCGACGTGGAGGAGACGCTCGACCGGTTCGAGACGACCGGCGGCGGCAAGCGCAACGGCACGCTGCGCCAGGCCGCGATGAAGGCGCTGCTCAAGGACAACGACGCGGCCGCCGCGAAACTGTGCCGGTTCAAGGACGGCAAGCTCAGGTTCAAGTCGAATCCGCCCGAACTCGTGCCGATCAACGAGCTCGACAGCTACGCGGATCTCGACGCGTTGCAGGCCCGTCTCGACACGCTGTTCGAGAACTACCGCCATTCCCTGTACGAGGATCGCCGCTGGGTGTTCGACCATTTCCGTTATCAGGATGCGGCGCGCAAGGTCGTGGGCGTCGGTTCGGTGGGCCAGCGCGCCTGGGCGAGCGTGTGGATCGCGCGCGACATCGACGATCCGATGATGATCCAGATGAAGGAGGCCACGTATTCGGTGCTCGAGCATTACTGCGGCGCCTCCCCGTACGCGACGCACGGCGAACGCGTGGTGCAGGGCCAGAAGCTCATCCAATCCACGGCGGACGTGCTGCTCGGCTGGACGAGCTTCCTCGCCGAGGACGGTAGGAAGCGCGACTACTACGTGCGTCAGTTGTGGAACGGCAAGGGGTCGATCGACATCGACAACCTCAACGCCACGGCATTGTCCGATCTGGCGCGCATGTGCGCCTGGTGCCTCGCCCACGCGCATGCGCGCACCGGCGATTCGATCGCGATCGCGAACTATCTGGGCGGCTCCGACGAGTTCGACCAGGCGATCGCCTCGTTCGCCGTCAGCTACGCCGAGCAGAACGACGAGGACTACGCCGTCTTCAAGAAGATGATCAAAAAGGGCCAACTGCCCTGCGCGTAGAGGATGTGAGGGACACGCTCCGCCCCTCCGGGAATCCTGGCGCCGACCTCTCTCGGCACGGCGCCGCCCTTTCTCGGCGCAAGGATTCCCGGAAATCATCCCCTTCTTCCGGGAATCCTTGCACTGAGACGACGTCAACACAAGAAATCCCGGAAGACTTGCGTATCTTCCGGGATTTCCCGCGCCGGCTCATCAATCGTCATCCTTCGGACGACATCCGGCACCTACTTGGTCTTTCGATGCCTACTTCGCGACCTCGAGCGCCTCTTCGAGCGTAAACGCGCGCGCGTAGAGCGATTTGCCGAGGATCGCGGAGTCGACGCCGAGGTCGGCGAGCTCGCGGATGTTCCTCAGATCGTCGAGCTTGGAGATGCCACCGGAAGCGGTCACCTTCGCGTCGGTGCGTTCGGCGACCTCACGCAGCAGGTCGAGGTTCGGCCCGCTCATCATGCCGTCGCGCGCGACGTCGGTGACGACGTAGCGCGAACATCCGGCATCGTCGAGCATCTTCATCGTCTCGAACAGGTCGCCGCCTTCGCGCGTCCAGCCGCGCGCGGCGAGCGTGTGCCCGCGCACGTCGAGACCGACGGCCACGCGGTCGCCGTATTTCGCGATCGCCTTGCGCGTCCATTCCGGGTTCTCGAGCGCGGCGGTGCCGATGTTGACGCGGGCGGCGCCGGCTTCGAGCGCGGCGTCGAGCGACGCGTCGTCGCGCACGCCGCCGGACATCTCGATGTTGACGCGGCTGCCGAGCTCGTGGACGATCTCGCGCAGCTGGGCGCGGTTGTCGCCGGTGCCGAACGCGGCGTCGAGGTCGACGAGGTGGATCCATTCCGCGCCGGATTCGACCCACGTGCGCGCCGCCTCGAGCGGGGAGCCGTAGTCGGTTTCGGAGCCGGACTCGCCTTGGCGCAGTCGCACGGCCTTGCCGTCGCGCACGTCGACGGCGGGAAGCAGGGTGAGGGACATGATGGGAGCCTTTCTCGGGGATTGGTGGTTGGCCGCGATGACGCGGTTGTGACGATGGCGGCCGGTGACGTCGGTCAGAACGTGGCGATCCAGTTCTTCAGGAGCTGGGCTCCCGCATCGCCGGACTTCTCCGGGTGGAACTGGGTGGCCGACAGGGGCCCGCGCTCGTAGGCGGCGACGAAGCGGCTGCGGCCGTACGTGCACCAGGTGACGTGCTGTTCGTCAGCGATCTCGATCTGGAGTCCGGACAGATCCTTCGCCGTCGCCTCATGCGCGGCGTAGGAGTGGACGAAGTAGAAGCGTTCGTCCTCCACGCCCTTGAGCAGCGTGGAGCCTTCCGCGCCTTCGACCGTATCCCAGCCCATGTGCGGCACGACGTCCGCGTCGAGCGGGTCGACGGAGCCGCCGATCAGGCCGACGCCGGCGGCGTTCTCGCCATGCTCATGACCGGTCTCGAACATCACCTGTTCGCCGACGCACACGCCGAGCACCGGGCGTCCGGCGCGCAGACGGTCGACGATCACGCGGTCGCCCTGCACGTGGCGCAGGCCCTCCATGCAGGCGGCGAACGCGCCGACGCCCGGCACGACGAGACCGTCGGCCTCGAGCGCCTGACGGTAGTCGGAGGTGAGCGAGGTGTCGATGCCGAGTCGTGCGAGCGCGCGCACCATGGAACGCACGTTGCCGAATCCATAGTCGAAGACGACTGCTGTGGTCACGGGATTCTCCTTATCGATATGACAGGTTATTCGATGCTGGAACCGCGGGTGGCTCCCCCACGGCCCATGCGCGTGTGGTCGGCGATCACCTTCATCGCCTGATCGTGGTCCATACTCCCCGAGTCGACCACTTCGAAGCCCTTCGACTTCAATTGGGCGACGGTGGTGATGCCGAGCATAAGGTCCTCCACGAACCGCGGCGTCGAGTTGAACAGGATGGGCGGGGCGAGCGTGGATCCGGCCTGTCCGCCCGCGTACAGGGTGACTTCGAGCTTGTCGGCGCGGTTGACGCCGAGCACGACGCTCATGCCGCCGACGACGGTGGTGATGTCGCGCGCCGCCGCCTCGGGCGCGTCGCCGTCGAGACTGCGCAGTACGGCGACGGCACCCTGGTTGGAGCCGATGCAGTCGGCGGAGATGTCGGACAGCTGGCAGAACGCGGCGAGCAGCTGCGCCGACGCGATGCGCGTGACGAGCGCCGCCATCTTCGCCTTGTTGCCGAGCAGTCCCTCAAGCGCGTCCTCGAATCCGGTGGCAGGATCGATCGAGGAGGCATCATCGGGGATGTCGATGCCGTCGATGTCCGGCAGGTCGCCGTCGGA
Source organism: Bifidobacterium sp. LH_426 (assembly GCF_056356875.1). Taxonomy (NCBI): domain Bacteria; kingdom Bacillati; phylum Actinomycetota; class Actinomycetes; order Bifidobacteriales; family Bifidobacteriaceae; genus Bifidobacterium; species Bifidobacterium sp. LH_426. The sequence continues at coordinate 4,030 of NZ_JBKEVB010000005.1, read as the reverse complement.
GGCGGAGGCGCCGGATCCGTCGGCATCGCCGGTGCCGCTCTCCTGCGCGAACTCCTTTTCGAAGCCCTCCATCGCCTTGGCGATGTCGTCATCGGAAAGATGGCCCGCGTCCGGATCGAAATCGTCGGGGCCGTCGCTCTTGCCGTCGTCCCAGCCGGACATCACAGCGATCCCTTCGTGCTCGGGATCAGACCCTCGATGCGCGGATCGGGTTCGACGGCGAACCGCAGCGCACGCGCGAACGCCTTGAACTCGGCTTCGGCGATGTGGTGCGGATCGCGGCCGGCGAGCACCTGCAGGTGCAGGCAGATGCCGGCGTGCAGCGCGATCGACTCCATGACGTGGCGCACGAGGGAGCCGGTGAAGTGGCCGCCCATCATGCAGTATTCGTAGCCTTCCGGCTCGCCGGAGCACACCACGTACGGACGGCCGGAGATGTCGACGACGGCCTTGGCGAGCGCCTCGTCGAGCGGCACGGTGGCGTCGGCGAAGCGGCGGATGCCGCGCTTGTCGCCGAGCGCCTGCCTGAGCGCCTCGCCGAACACGATGGCCGTGTCCTCCACGGTGTGGTGCACGTCGATGTCGGTGTCGCCGTGCGCGTGAATCTTCAGGTCGATGAGCGAATGCTTGCCGAGCGCGTTCATCATGTGGTTGTAGAACGGCACGGAGGTGTCGATGTCGGTCTGGCCGGTGCCGTCGAGATTCAGTTCGAGGTCGATGTGCGACTCGCTGGTCTCACGGACGATGTGCGCGGTGCGCGCCATGATGTTGCTCCTTCAGGAAAGTTGCGGGAAAGTCTGCGTTGCGACGTGGTGATGCCGTTCGCGTGGCCTCATTCGGCTTCCACGATGCGCAGGGTCTCGGCGAGGGCGTCGCGGAATCGCGCCATCTCCTCGTCGGTGCCCATGCACACGCGCAGCCAGCCGTCCGGACCGACGACGCGGATGAGGACGCCGCGCTTCAACAGCTCGTCGAAGATCGCGTCGCGCTTGTCGAAGCGTCCGCCGAACAGCAGGAAGTTGGAGCCGGATTCGGCGACTTCGAGATGCACGCCCTTGTAGGTCTGCTCCTTCAGCCATGCGGCGGTCGCCTCGCGCGTCTCGCGCAGGTGGCCGACGCGGCTCAGCTGCTCGTCGGTGTGCTCGAACGCGGCGAGGGCGGCGGCCTGGGTGACGGCCGACAGATGGTACGGCATGCGCACGATGCGCACGCAGTCGATGATGCCCTTGGACGCGGCGAGATAGCCGACGCGCGCGCCGGCGAAGGCGAACGCCTTGCTCATCGTACGGCTGACGGCCAAGTTCGGATGATCCTTGATGAGGCTCACGGCGCTCGGGGTGCCGGGGTTGCGGAACTCCACATACGCCTCGTCGATGACGAGGATCGGGTGCACGCCTTCGCCGGCGCCCTCCACCTCGGCGGTCTCGCAGGCGGCGAGGATGCGCTCGATGTCCTCCATCGGCAGCGGCGTGCCGGTCGGATTGTTCGGGCTGGTGAGCAGCACCATGGACGGCTTGACCTCGTGGATCGCCTCGATGGTCTTCTCCACGTTGAGCGTGAAGTCCTCGTTGCGGTGGGCAAGCTTCCAGCCGGTGAACGTGTCGCGCGCGTACTCCGGGTACATCGAGTACGTGGGGTCGGCGCCGAGCGCGGTGCGGCCCGGGCCGCCGAACGCCTGGAACAGCTGGAGCATGATCTCGTTGGAGCCGTTCGCGCCCCACAGTTCGTCCACGTCGAGGCGCGTGCCCGACTCGCGGGCGAGATAGTCGCTGAATGCACGGCGCAGTTCGATGTGCTCGCGGTCCGGGTAGCGGTTGAGCGTTGGGGCGATCTCGCGCACGCGGCGGGCAATCGTGTCGCACACGGCCGGATCGGGCGCATACGGGTTCTCGTTGACATTGAGGCAGACGGGCACGTCGAGCTGCGGCGCGCCGTACGGCTCCTCGCCGATCAGATCGTTCCTCAGGGGCAGGTTCGAGGGGATGGCACTCACAGCAGACCAGCTTCCTTCTCCTGCTCGCGCAGGGTCGCCTTGTCGTACGGATCCTTGACGAAGCGGGACAGCACGCACTCGCCGTGGGCGGGCAGGTCCTCGGACACGGCGAACGCGTTGATGCGCGCGGCGAGGGCCTTCAGACCTTCCTCGTCGTATTCGATGACCTCGACGGGCTTCATGAAGGTGTGCACGCCGAGACCGGCGGCGAAGCGGGCGGTGCCGCCGGTGGGCAGCACGTGGTTGGAGCCGGACATGTAGTCGCCGAGCGGCACCGGCGAGTAGGGGCCGCGGAAGATGGCGCCCGCGTTCTTGATGCGCTTGACGACCTCGTCCGCGTTCGCGGTCTGGATCTCGAGGTGTTCGGCCGCGTAGGCGTTGGCCGCGTCGATGGACTGGTCGAGACCGTCGGTGAGGACGATGGCGGACTGCGTGCCGGAAAGGGACGTGTGGACGCGTTCGGCGTGCTCGGTGCGCGGCACGCGGTAGTTCAGGTTCTCCTGCACCTTCTCGGCGAGCTCCGGCGAATCGGTGAACAGCACGGAGCCGGCGAGCTCGTCGTGCTCGGCCTGGCCGATGAGGTCGGCGGCCACGAGGCTCGGGTTCGCGTCCTTGTCGGCGATGATGCCGATCTCGGTGGGGCCGGCGACCGCGTCGATGCCGACGAACGCGGAGACGAGGGACTTGGCGGTGGCGACGAAGATGTTGCCCGGGCCGGTGATCTTGTCGACCGGATCGCACAGCACGGCGCCATCCTGCGGCTCGGAGCCCTTCGCGCCGTAGGCGAACATGGCGATGGCCTGGGCGCCGCCCACCGCGTACACCTCCTTGACGCCGAGGATGGCGCAGGTGGCGAGGATGGTCTTGTTCGGCAGGCCCTTGTCGTTGTCGCGGGCCGGCGGGGTCGCGATGGCGAGGGATTCGACGCCGGCGGCCTGCGCGGGCACGGCGTTCATGATGACGGAGCTCGGGTACACGGCCTTGCCGCCGGGCACGTACAGGCCGACGCGCTGGATCGGAATCCAGCGTTCGGCAACGCGGGCGCCGGGCGCGAGATCGGTGTGGAAGTCCTTCGGCACCTGGTTGGTGGCGACGGCGCGGGCGCGGCGCACGGATTCCTCGATGGCGGCGCGCACTTCCGGGTCGAGCGTGGTGAGCGCATCCTGGATGGCCTCTTCGGGCACGCGCAGGTGCTCGGGGCGCACACGGTCGAACTTCTCCTCGAAGTCGCGCAGGGCGGCCGCGCCGCGCTCCTTGACGTCGTCGAGGATGGGGCGCACCAGATCGGTGGCTTCGGAGGTGCCCATGGCGGCGCGCGGCATCGCGGCCAGCAGTTCGGCACGGGACAGGACTTGACCGCGAAGGTCGATGATTCGCATGATGTTCTCGCTCATAACAGCCCATCGTAACAACGGCGATGGTTGGAATGACGGGGAATGTCCACTTTTCACCCGCATGGTGAGACATGTCCGGGTATGCGTGGACCCCCGGGAGCGTGTGCTCGACCGGGGGTCCTTATCGTTATAATGCGGCGGCGTGCTACTCTCCCACACTCTCTCGGGTGCAGTACCATCGCCGTGCCAGGTCTTAGCTTCCGGGTTCGGAATGGGACCGGGCGTCTCTCCTGGGCTATGACCGCCGCAAATCTTCTCTTATCAGGGATGTTCCTCCCCGGATGCTGGTGGTTCGGGGACCGGATGGTGGACGCTGTTGATCGCTTGGGTTGTGACGTCACGGTTGCTCCGTGTCGCGTGCATTCGCAGAAAGAGGTTGATGCCGTCCCGACCATGGGTCGGGATTGAGTGTGTCGCGCTTCCCCGTTAGTACCGGTCGGCTCCACCCCTCGCGGGGCTTCCACGTCCGGCCTATCGACCACGTGTTCTGCATGGGGGGTCTCAGGAACCGTAGTTCCCTGGGAATACTTATCTTGGAGCGGGCTTCCCGCTTAGATGCTTTCAGCGGTTATCCCTTCCGAACGCAGCCAACCGGCGGTGCCACTGGCGTGACAACCGGCGTACCGGAGGTTCGTCCACCCAG